>JAIQGI010000056.1 GCA_020072565.1 Terriglobia bacterium | reverse complement strand
TCGTTTGAGCATAATCGTGGTCGGCCCGCCCTTCAACAACGGAACAAGGAACCATCTCGAAAAATTGCACTCCCGGCTCTGGACAATGCTGGGGAATGCTCTGCACCCAAAATCGGGTGCAGACCAACTATAAGGGCCGGCAGTAAGTAGGCCCGGCCGTAAGGCCGGGATTCAAGCAGTTTGAAAAATTGAGCGCCGAAGGTGCGACACAGACAGCGACTTGCGTATGAGGTTCAGGGCATGACGCCGCACTCCAAGGCGCTTCGCGCAAAGGAGCTTAGACAATGAGATCCGCTCGTTATGGTACGGCAATCGCAGCTTTCCTGTTTGTCTCTATTTTCGCTCAATCCAGCTCGGCTGGAGAGATCAAGGGCAAAGTGACCGCCGCCGGCATGCGCTCGCCCGAGAATATCGCGGTCTATATCGAGGCGATACCCGGCAAGACTTTCCCGGCGCCCTCGAAGCCGGTAGTAATGGACCAGAAGAACTTGAAATTTGTACCTCACGTCCTGGTGGTCCTGGTGGGAACGACGGTTAACTTCCTCAACAGCGATCCGGTGGGACACAACGTTTTCTGGCCCTCCATCAGCGGCAACAAGAAGCTCGCGCACAATCTTGGCACCTGGCCGCAGGGTCAAGTGAAGTCGTTCACCTTCAACGATCCCGGGGTCGCGTCGCTCCTCTGCAATGTCCACCCGGAAATGTCCGGATACGTCGTTGTTATAGCCACGCCTTACTTTGCGGTGACCAACAAGGACGGTGATTTTGAAATCAAGGACATCCCGGCCGGCCACTACACGCTGACGACCTGGAGCGAGGAAGGAAAGCCCGTCAGCCAGGCGGTTGATGTCGCCGCCGGCAGCGTCACTGTCGACCTCACGGTTCGCCGTTAGGCAGGAGAAGCACCCGAGTGCTGAAAATGCGGACAAAGCTCGTCGACCTCGATTGGCTGGAGTCGACTTTTCCCTGCATGGTGGCCTGTCCTGTCCACACTCAGGCCGGCCGTTATGTGACGCTGATTGCGGAAGGGCGCTACGAGGAAGCCTACCGCTACGCCCGCGAGCCGAATCCCATGGCTTCGATCTGTGGCCGGGTCTGCGGCCACCCTTGCGAAACGGCCTGTCGAAGGAAAGATTTTGATGCGCCCATTTCCATCCGCGCGCTGAAGCGGTTTGTCACCGAGCGCTACGGACCCGAGTCGCGCAGTCCGGTCGATGTCTATCGCGACAAACCCTCGAGCCATCGTCCCGAGCGCGTCGCCGTAATCGGTGCTGGACCCGCAGGGCTCTCCGCGGCTCATGACCTGGCACTCCTTGGATACCGGGTCACGATTTTCGAGGCAGCACCGGTTCCAGGAGGAATGCTTTACCTGGGTATACCCGAGTATCGCCTGCCGCGGGACGCGGTTCAGGCCCAGGTTCGGGAAATACTGGACCTGGGACCTGAGCTGAGGTTGAATTCCAGGCTCGGCGACTTTTCTCTGGCCGACCTCCGAACCGAAGGATTCAAAGCCATACTGCTCGCATTTGGATTGCATCGCAGCCGCGATCTCCAGATCCCCGGCCATGACCTGGACGGTGTGATCAAAGGGGTCGATTTCCTGTTAAACGTCAACCTCGGCTATCGCTTCTCGATTGGGAAAAAGGTGGTAGTGATCGGCGGCGGCAACGTGGCCATCGATGTAGCGCGCTCTGCCCTGCGGCGGCAACAGCAGCAGACACTCGAGGTTCTCCGTTCATCCTTGCTGCCCGACCGGTTGAGCGAGAGCGAGCTCCAGGTGGCCATGAAGGAGTTCCTGGACGTCACCCGGACTGCTCTGCGCCTGGGCGCACATGAAGTCCACTTGGTGGCGCTCGAGTCGCTCGAAGAAATGCCGGCCTTCGAGGAGGAGATCGAAGAGGCTTTGCGCGAAGGCCTGAAGGTCCATCCATCTCTCGGGCCCAAGCGATTCGTCGGCGAAAACGGCAAAGTGACCGGCCTGGAAACGATCCGTTGCACGTCGGTTTTCGATGCCCAGCACCGCTTCAGCCCCACCTTCGAGCCGGGCACTGAAAGCATCCTGCCCTGCGACACAGTCATCCTGGCAATCGGCCAGGCCTCAGATCTCTCTTTCCTGACGCCCGCCGACGGGATTGAAACAACGCGCCAGGGTACCATCAGAGTCGACCCGGAGACCCTCATGACCACTGCCCCGGGGATCTTCGCCGCCGGCGACATTGCCTTCGGGCCCCGCTTGATCATCAGTGCAACGGCCGACGGCAGGAAAGCGGCCGAGCAGATTGACCGCTACCTGCAGGGGGCCGGCTGGAAGCCCAAGCCACGCTACGTGCAGATCACGGTATTGGCTCACCACCAGATGGCAGCAGACTTTGACGAGTACTCCCGTCTGCCGGTACCGACTCTCCCCACTGACCGCCGGACCGGAATCGTCGAGGTCGAGACCGGCTATACGGAAGAACAGGCGCGGCGCGAGGCATCACGGTGCCTGCGCTGCTGGATCAACACCATCTTCGATGGCAATGAGGCCGAGGGGAGCGAGTGCATCCTCTGCGGCGGTTGCGTGGACGTATGCCCGGAGAACTGTCTGAGCCTGGTTCCTATCAGTCAATTCAAGTTTTCGCAGGATGTCAGGGCACGGCTCGCCGAAGAGGCTTCGTTCTTTGAAGGGACCACCTTGCAGCATCTCGGCGTGTCGGATTTGCCATGCAAGGAAGGATCGGTAATGGTCAAGGACGAGACCATTTGTATCCGGTGCGGATTGTGCGCCGAACGCTGCCCTGCGCACACGATTACCATGGAAGCCTTCGAGGTTTTTGAAAGGCCGCCCGCAGAGGCATTGGCTTAATGGAAACGGTGATTCTATGGCTGAGAACGATGCAGCTTCGACCACGATGGGGTCGCAGGCCGGGGAAAGCAGCACGGGGATCGACCGCCGGGACTTCTTGAACGAGATCGCGGCCGCTGCCCTCGGCATCGCTGCTGTGGGCAGCGTTGTGGTCACGATCCGGTACCTCTCCCCCAATGTGCTCTTCGAGCCTCCGACCAGCTTCAGAATCGGAACGCCGGACAACTTTGCCGTGAACTCGGTGACCTACATTGCCGACCAGCAGGTCTACATCGTAAGCACGGCCATGGGCTTTTCCGCAGTGTCGGCTATTTGCACGCACTTGGGATGCATCACTCAGTGGAAGCCGGAGCTAGATCTGATCGCCTGCCCTTGCCATGGCAGCAGATTCAATAAGTATGGGAGGGTAGCGAACGGGCCCGCACCGCGTCCGCTTCCCCATTTTGCGATGAGACTCATGCCTGACGGAAATCTCCTGGTCGACAAGCTGGAGACCGTCCCGGAGAGTCGGATTCTGAAAGTATGAAAAGGCAGATGGCGATGAGGCGATATCCCGATTTTCCTGTGGTTGCGAAGAGGATGGTCATGTCGAGTGGAAAATGGGAATGTCGCCATTCTGAGCTTCTGAAGGGGTGCGATTGATGGCTGCAACCGGGACTCAAAGCATGATCATGAAGATGCGAGGCACCCGCGTCTGGAAATCCGTTTTTCGCCGCGGACCGGCATTCACCAACCGCACGCGGAGCCTGGCCATCTTCGGCAACCTGTTCCTGCATGTCGTGCCGGTCAAGGTGCGCGAAAAGTCCCTGCGCGTGCGCGCCACCTATTACCTCGGTTCTTTCTCCCTCTTCCTGTTCCTGCTTCTGACCGTCACCGGCATCCTGTTGATGTTCTACTACCATCCCGCCGTACCGCAAGCCTATCGCGATATGAAGGACCTGCGCTTTGTCGTCTCCAACGGCGTATTCCTGCGCAACCTTCATCGCCTGGCCGCACACCTCATGGTAGTCACGGTCTTCTGGCACATGTTTCACGTCTTTTATCGCGGCGGATACAAGCCTCCGCACGAATTCAATTGGATCATAGGCGTGGGATTGCTGCTCGTCACTCTGTTCCTGAGTTATACGGGCTACTTGCTGCCCTGGGACCAATTGGCCTACTGGGCCATCACCGTGGGCACCAACATTATCTCTTATGTTCCGATCCTTGGGAGTCCGATGCGCTTCCTGCTCCTGGGTGGACACGTCATCGGGGAAAATGCTCTCCTGCGCTTCTACGTCCTGCACTGCGTGATCCTGCCGGCGGCGGCGGTGATTCTGATTGCAGTCCATCTGTGGCGAGTTCAGAAGGATGGCGGCTTGACCGTGCGAGAGGAATATGAACGAGAAAAACAGCTATGAGACGGGCTTCGAATCGGATGCGACGAAAGCCTCCCAGCGCATCGTCTTCATCACCAGGAAGACCTCGGCAAAGGTGACGGGGGCAGCGGGACGGCAGCTCATGTCCTACCCGCACGTCGTTCTGCGCGAGGCGATCGCCTTCCAGTTCCTGACGATCATCCTGGTGCTCATCTCGCTCCTCTGGGATGCGCCGCTCGAGCAGCTGGCCGACCCTCTGCTGACACCGAACCCGGCGAAGGCACCGTGGTATTTTCTGGGGCTGCAGGAGCTGCTCCATTACTTCCCTCCCCTGGTGGCAGGCGTAGTCATCCCGACTCTGGTGATCATCGCCCTTGTGATCATTCCGTATTTCAATGTGAATGTGGCCGGCGCGCCGCTCTGGGCCGACATCCGCGGGCCGAGACTGGCAATCTCCGCGGTGGTGCTGTTGGCGGCGCTCGTATTCTTTGTGACTTACCGGGCATGGACGATCATCGTCCCGACCGTAGCCATCGGAGGCCTGGCGGTTCGCTCCTTTTTCATCCGTGCCGGCAGAGGGCGATTCCCGGACTTCCTGCGCTCCCGGGCTCTCTCCTGGTGGGTCATGACCTGGTTCATTGTCGTCGCGATCACCCTGACGGGGGTCGGCACCTTCTTCCGGGGACCCGGATGGTCCTGGGTATGGCCTTGGAGATAGCATGACTGCTGAGAAAATGGGAACAGCGCCGAAACGGCTGCGTCTCGCATTCGCAGTCGGGAGCGTTTTGTTTTTGGCCGGCCTTGCCGTTTCTCCGCTGAAAGACCTGCTGCGTGAATGGAAGCAGTACCGGAGCGAATACGCACGCTTTGCAGAAAGCCGCTCGGACACCAGGGTCCTGCTGGCGGATTTTCATTCCGGGGTCGACCAGATCTGGATTCCCGAGCTCGGAGTAACGGACCGCTGCATCACATGCCACCAGGGCATCACGCAGCCGAGCCTCCTGGACCCGTCGGTGCCGGAACCCTTCCGGGCTCATGCACTCATCCCGCACCAGGCGAAGGAGTGGGGCTGTGTCGTCTGCCATCGCGGCCAGGGTCTCGCCACAGAAGTGCGGGAAGCCCACGAAACCACCAAAGCTTGGGAACGTCCGCTGCTGCCGGTGAGCTATATGCAGGCTTCGTGTGGCGTCTGTCACCGCGCGGGCATCCCTGAAACGCCGCGCCTGAACCGAGGGCGCGATCTCCTGGTAGAGCTCAACTGCGTCGGCTGTCACCGACTGCAGGACATCGAGCGCCCGACAATGCTGGGTCCGGAGCTGACCGACGTCGGGACCAAGGTGACGCGGCGGTGGATCTACAAGTGGCTGAAAGAGCCGCGCACCACCAAGGACAGCAACGGCAACGTCACGGCGGATGGCTACGAGAACGAAGAAGAACCGAGAATGCCCCAGTTCAGGCTCAGCGAAAACGAGATCCGGGGTCTCTCTGCCTATCTGATCTCTCTGAAGAGCAAGCCCATTGAGACCTACAAGTTCAATCCCCAGGTGGTCGCAGTTCTGGAAAAGAAACCGGATCTGGTGGATCAGGGGCAAATCCGATTCCGCCAGATGTTCTGCACTACCTGCCACTCCATTGCGGTCACCCGCGCGGGCGAAACCCAGTTGATCGGGGGCAAGATCGGACCAGAGTTGACGAAAGTCGGGAGCAAGGTTGACTCCGACTGGCTGGTGGCCTGGCTGCGGAACCCTCAAGCCCATTTGCCTCACGCCCTCATGCCGCGATACCGCTGGTCGGACGAGGATCTTTACGTGGTGACGCGGTACATCACGACCAGCTTGACGGATCCGGATCTCCTCAGTGATGTTCCCAAACTCGGCGCACCCGGCCCACAGGAAATTCAACTGGGCAAGCGGCTGTTCGTAGAGAAAGGCTGCTCGAGCTGCCACCTCGTTGCCGGCACCAAGCCTCAGACCGATTTCGGCCCGGATCTCACCAACGTGGGACGCAAGACTGTTTCGCAGCTCGAGTTCGGCACGTCTTCGATCCCCCGCACCCTGGTGGCATATATACAGGCCAAAGTCGGCGAACCCACATCGGTCAATCCTTCGGCGCGAATGCCTCAGTATCACTTCGAGACCGGAGACCTGGAGGCCGTGACGACCGCTTTGCTCAGCATGACCGGCCGTTTGGAGGCGCCGGGCCTCACTGCCCTCGTCGTCCCGGCCGCCCGAACGGAATTCCGGCCCGCAGGCGAATTCGCCGCACTGTACGAGCGCTATAAATGTTACGTCTGCCATCGCTTCAACGGGTTCGGCAGCACCCTCGCTCCCGACCTTTCAGATGAAGGCAGTCGCGCACAACGCAAGTGGTTGATCTCTTTCCTGAGGAACCCCCAGACCCTAAGGCCCACCCTTACTTTCCGCATGCCGCAATTCAACATCACCGAGGAAGAGGCGGCTACCATTGCCGATTATCTCCTAATGGTCATGCAGAGTCCTGCCGTCGATATCGGAAGCGTGGACCTCAAGTCGTATACGCCCCAGATGGCAACCCTGGGCAAGCAGCTCTATGAAGTCAAATATCAGTGCCAGTCCTGCCACACCATCGGATCCACCGGAGGATATGTCGGACCCAATCTGAACAATGCCGGAAACTGGCTGAACGCCGCCTGGATCGCAGCCTGGCTGAAAGATCCTCAGGCGCTCGTTCCCGGAACCATCGAACCGGAGCGCGAGTTTACGGACCAGGAACTGCAGGCCCTGACAGCCTATCTTTTGACCCTGCGTCAGAATCCTCAGGCCGGAGGCACAGCTCGCACTGCAGGCGCAACCGGAGGCACCCGATGAAAACCAAGGCTGCCGCTGCACTGGCAGGTTTCATGGCTCTCATGTTCTATGTCTCTTGCGGGCGCAAGCCTGCTCCCCCAAAGCCGAGCCCGCTGCTGAACGCTTATGACGTGCAGCAAGACTGGAACGATCCCAGTCACCTGATTCCCCTCGGCTATCAGCAGGCGCAGGGAAAACGCCTCTTTCTCGATAAGTGCGTCTGGTGCCATGCGGACTCAACCCCCGCAGGACCCTCGAACCGCTCGAATCTCTCGCCGGCCCCCGCGCTCATCAACGATGGCACGGTTTTGAATGCCCTGGGCGACGATTACCTGCGGAATATCGTCTCGCTCGGCGGGAGCGCTCTGGGAAAGTCCGCCATGATGCCCCCCTGGGGCAAGACTCTGACGCAGGATGAGATCCGCGCTTTGATCACATACATGCGGGCAGTAGCTCAGCCGCCCTATCAGGCTCCGGCCAGGCCGCAGCCCCAGTATTCAGTGAGGTGAAAACCAATGACCCTATCCCAGGAAAGCCGAGCCGCGCGCATCCCCCTGCGCCTCATGTTCACGGGCTCTTGCGACTCACGATCCGCTCCCTTAGAAGCTGTGAAAAAATACTCCCTTCCAGATGTGCCGGCCTCTCAGGCCTCGAACTTCCATATTGCGCCTGACCCCGCGCTTACGCGCGGGGCTACTCTCTGCCGGCGCTTCGCGCCTCAGTCTGCGGTGAGACATGCCGAAGCTCGAGACGGGTCACTGACTTACAAGCCAGCCTCAAAGAGACGGCACCATGGTAGCCCCGGCCGTGAGGCCGGGGTTAAGAGGTCGCGCATAGTTGAGCGCCGAAGGTGCGGCACGGCAATTTTCGCACAGCCTTCAATTCTGCTCTTTATTCACTCCTCACGGTCACGGCTCTCCAGGATATCGCCGCCCGTGACGCCGCGGCGCTTCATTTCCTTTGCGCTGATGTTTGCGTCGCTGTTGATCCCGCTGGACAGGACCCGCGCCCAGGTTGGCCCGGCCGAAATCACAAATCCTCAACTCAAGGCCCTGGAAGCCGCCTATCTGCCCCAGCTCGTATCCATGAGGGAGGAGATCGCAAAACTCCAGTTCCCCTACCCGCTCTTCTTAAGCCGCTACGTCGGGCTGGATCCGAAGCAGCAGGCGGGAGCGGATGCCCGCGGATTGGAGTTTGTGCTCTTTCACGATCGCACGGTTCTTAAGACCTCGGGCAATTATAACGCGGCCTTCGACTCCGCACTGCTCACGCAAAACCAGCGGGCGAGCCGGGTCCTTGAGGAGGTAGTCGCACCTATCCTCAGGCTCATTCCGGGCAGCTTCACGACCCAGGCAGACTTCGATCGTTTCGGTTTTGAGATCTCCTACCATGTGCGGACGCACTCGAGCAGCTACGATTACGAAGGAAAGGAAATACTCGCAGTTGTCATGGATAAGGCGGATGCATTCGGCTATCTCAGCGCGCAAACTGAGCCTGCGCGGCAGAAGATCTTGAATGCTTCGGACATCTATGTGAATGGCAAGGAGTTCGGCCTGACGCTTCATGCGGCTCAACCGCTCGGTCTGGAGGAACTCGATGCGCTGCGACTGGCTCGCGATGCCCGCGCAAAGGAACCTGCACCGGCGGCGCGGGCTGAACTCGTGCCGGCAATTTCTGCTGCGTCTGTTTCCACGGTTGGCGGCGGTTCCGACGCGCGCTCCGGATCCGGAAAGCCGGCCGGACAACGGGATGCCGTCCCGACGGCGGGCGGGAACCGTCCAGAAGTACTGGCTGCTCCGCTGAAGAACGTCGATGCCGAGGCGCTCCAGCACAGGCTTCAGCCCGAGCTCGATGCCCTGGGCAAAGAAGGGATGGCCCGCTACCATTTCGTGGACTACGCACCCCCGTCCTTCGTTGTGTTCCGGAACCGCGTCCATCTCCAGATGACGCTGCGAAATCCAAATCCATTTGATAAGAACACAACCTCTATCTATAAGAGAGCGGCGCAGAGTTTCGATCTCTTCCTGGCGCCCCTGCTCAAGTCGCTGCTCGACCGGGCGCCCGTGGCCGAAGAAATTGCCGGTTTCGACATCACGGTACTAAACCAGTTCGGCATCAATTCCCAAGACTCTCCGGAAGCTCTCGAGTTCATCTTCCCGCTCCAGTCCCTTCGTAAATTCACCGATGCCGAGATCACCAATCAGGACCTGATCAACCAGGGCATCGTCCTGGTAAACGGCGTACGCATCGCCCTGGACCTGCAGCGCGTAGAGTAGCTGCCCCACTTCTCAACCCGCGGAAGAGTGCTCTTCTGCTTCTGCCAGGTTCTTAAGCTGGCAGAGCGAATGATTCCAGAGAACGTCATGCACGAAGGAGGGAAAGAGGCGCCGAAACAGCAACCAGAGCAGCCGCGTGATCGGTGTCTCTCCACGCACGAATTGGAAGGCCACGTAAATCGACAGATTGCAGATCTCATCGGCATCCTGCTCGACTTCGAATAGCAGCACGCCGCCCCTTGCGAAGCCGTCGCGAACCCGGTACACCAACAGGTGCCCTTGCACAATCTGTTCGAGCTGAAGACAGAACGAAAACCTGTGGCAGAGCACTTCGTAACGGATCAGGCAGCCCGGTTCGTTCGGCACACCCTCGGTCCTCTGGATCTGAACCCAATGGGGGCGGAAATAGCCCCGGTCGCTTTCTCCAAAACGGCCGAGCTGGTGCAGAACCTGGGCGCACCTGGCGCGGATTCGGATCGTGTACATACGCTCGAACTCCAACGGGTCAGGGACAGTCGCATCGTACTCGCCCAGTTCGCGCCTGAAGGCCACGCGTTTGGTATCGAAGTGTTCCTTCGCCACTCCGGTCGTGAAGCGGCCAAAACCCTCCCAGCTTAAATTGAAGAAGCGTTCGGTGAGATAGTTGCGCAGCGTGATCCATAATCCGCCGCTCAGGATCAGCCAAAGAGTTGCAGGGTGGATCATCGATAGAAAGGTGGCCTCATACTGATCATCGCCGCTGGCGATTTTCCACAGGATCTTTTCGAGGCGGCGCGCCGATGCAGCAATCCTTTTCCGTTCCGTAATGACTGCCTGGTAGAGGACACGGCTGAGTACTGATGAACCGAACACCAGCCGGTGCAGGAGGAAGACCAGCGCGGCAAACCGATTGTCCCGACGAAAACCCTGGATGACAGGTGCATATCCTTCCTGGAGACTATTCCGGTCCACGCCCCGGACCAGAAGAGTCTCCGCCAGTGCGCTCGCGGTGTGGTGGGCTGACAGGATTCCGTCCTTGTAAAGTCTGGAGGTCACCATGTCACCGACCGCTGCAACCCGGTCTGCGAACGCGTGCCGGGCCGAGCCGACCACGAGCCGGGGATTGCAGGCGCAGGCCGTGCGCAGCCGCATGCTGGGCGGCACGAGCTTGCGGATATGAGGGAGCTGGAGGAATTCGTTGATGATTTTGACGTTATCCGCCGGGCCGGTGGAAGCGTCGACACTCGGCCCCACGAGGACCACCGTGATGTATCCCCGCTTTGGCAGTAAGGAACACATCTCCAGACGCAACGCCGCAGAACCGTATTCCACAAAGTGCAACTGGCCCTCGAGGTACGTCGCGACGCCCGGTGCCGCCTCCAATTCAAAAATCAAGGCCGGGCGCAGGCGCGGAGGCCGGTAATGAGGCGCCAGCCGCTGCAGCGCCGGCAACAAGGACCCACGATCCTGGCAGGTCTCGGCGCACTCATTGACTCCGCCGGCAAAGACGGCGAAATCCGCTTCCAGCCTGGCCTCTGCTCCCTCAGCCCGGTAGCTCACGACCGGTCGGCCCCGCGCCGAATACTCCGCGTCATACACCTCGCCGCCCAGGAGCACGGCCCCTTCCTCGAGCGCGCGAGCGAGCAGCAGCGAATCAAGACTGTGCTGCCGGTCGAGACGCTTGGCGGGACGCACACCCCGGAACACCGACAACATTTCCCGGCCGTCGGGCACCTCGAGCTCGATGTTCTTCCAGTAGCCCTGAACCGTGATTGAGCGCACCCGGCTCTGAATCACCTCTTCGGGCAGCCGCAGGTCGAGGCGCTTTAGTACGTCATTCAGCTTGGGCGACAGTCCCCCTGCGCAATAACTGCAGCCCCTCCACCCTCCAACGAAGCCGGCGCCAGTCTGGCCGGCACCCTGGCGGCGCCGCTCGATGACCACAACTCTTACCGCGCGCTGCAATTCGCGGGCGCGCCTGAGCAGATGAATGGAGAAGAAAGCCCCTGCGGGCCCTCCACCTATCACAACTACGGTCCCGTTCTCCTCCAGGGGTTGCCGCGTCCGGCCGAGATGGTCGTACATTGAGGCCTTTCCTCATCCGACCACGAGGGGGGCTTTGGCCGATCCCGCGGTTCTGGCCCAGGCGGGCGCGGGGATGTCCCCTGCGTCGTCGGGCAGGTGTTTCCAGAGCTGCGGCCGGATCGTGGCCAGCAGTTCTTTGCGGCTCTTGATCTTCAGGGGCTCCCCCATGTAGATCTTCCCCATTCGGGCCATCATGCCTTCGGGCAGGATCCCGGAAAACAGCAGCAGCGGCCAGGTAAAATCCGGTCCGTTCAGCTTGCACAACCGGAAAATCCAGAGGCCGAGCGCGCCCAACCGCCAGGCGAACGGCGCCCACCATCTGAATTGAGCGGCGCGCACATTCATTTTCCAACACTTCATCATCAGTTGCCACTGCAATGCCGTGAGTTGCTGCGTCGCTATCACGCCCTTCTGCGCTGCCATGCGCGTGTCGTGCAGCGGCGTGAATATCGAGGGAATGAAAAAAGCGAAGAGATTCCTGCGCTCCGCTTCATAAATTAGATCGAGTGTGGATCTGGTATCGTCGTCGGTCTCTCCCGGATTCCCGATCATCAATGTTGCCACGGGAAACCAGTTGTTGCGGTTCATGATTGTCAAACCCTGGATGAACACGCTTGGCCACTCTTCGATCGGGAACGGCGCCGCCTTGCCCGGCATCATATTTCTTGCCAGTGGAACTGAACCCGTCTCCAGACCGATCAACGGGGAGAGTATTTTCTTTTTCGGATGGGTACTGACGCCGGGCAGATGTATCGGACTTTTGTCCAGCAGCGAATCGGAAAGCTTCTCGATCAGAAGGGGATCCGTCACGGCCGGCGCCATGGTGCAGTGGCTCAGGAGGTGCTGCTCGACTCCCGGCGTGTTGATGATTTCCGAATACAAGTCCAGCAGCGCCTCGCGGTTAGGGAAGTAAAAAGGTGTGTCCGTATGCACTTGGCCCCAGATGAACAGGTCTTCGGTCGCAAGCGAAATTTGCTTGTTGCCATGAAGGACATTGGCGCGAATCCCGGCCAGAATCTTTTCTTTCGGCATGTCCAGCTGGGGGCTCAGGTCGGGCAGGCACAAGCGGCACCCACGACCACAGCCCGTCGTCATTTCCACCACCCCGAAGGTAGTGCGTTTCTCCGGGACCAACAGGCTGTCCCTGCTTTTTGGATGGCCGATTTTGGCCTTTTGCGGCAGGGCTTCCCCCCGAATCGCTTTCTGGAACAGCTCCAGTGTTTCGGGAGATTCGCTTCTCCCCTCAACCACACAGTCCACGCCCAGTTCTTCATAGCTGTGCGTCTGCGCGATCTGCCAGGCGCCGGAGCCGCCCACGATCACTTTGAAACCGCTGCGCCAGGGATTTTCCTTGAGGCTCGAGAACAGCTGCCTGGAATAATGGGAGTTGATCGGGTGTTTTGACGTACCGAAGACCGACGCATAGATCCCGGCTGCGAAGGTGACACCCAACGGATTGTGAGTCGAAACAGCGACGACACGGGTTTTGGGGCCGATGAACTTGTGCATTTCCCCTGGATAGCAGGCGATCACCTCCTCAGAAGAAAACCTGCTCAGCAGCGATGCTTCCAGGATCCGGACGCCCGCAGGCATGTAGCGCGCTGAACCGTCTTCATTGCACTCGAGTTCGCGCCATCGAGGGTATTTCCTGTTCAGAACCCCTTCCATCCAGATGGGCATGGAAGCCATCCCCATTTGAATGAAAAAGCCTGCGTGGTCAATGATCTCAGTGAGCGGAGCCGTCAACACCAGGAGCTTTCCTGGAGGAGGCACGGCATCCGCTCCGTTCGACCTGCTGTCAGTGTCCATTTCTTCCTGATTGGATCAGCTATTCAGGATCCATTTGTCCGTTGGTCGTGCAGAGCCCGCATTTCCGGCCCGCTGCTAATTTAAAAGACTCAGCCGCTACTGGCAATAAAATCCTTAGGCAGGCCACACTTCAGCCGTGGGGCGGCCAGGCGGACCGCGCCCCTGTAATCTCAGCAAACCGGCCGCGGAGTTTGCACGTGCCATTTAAGTGTAATTCCCTGAGCGAGGGGCATCGCAACATTTCGCACGGGCGCTCCAGGGAAGAGGTGCACACAAAACTCGAGCTCGAGCTCCGTTTGTGGTGTAAAATCCCACCCCTCAGGCAAATAGGGGAGCCCGCAGCGGCGCGCCGAGGCCAACATAAGACCTTGTCTCAGAGCCTGAGCGGCGGCCGCACCCAGGGCTGCGTTCCGAAACGCATTCAATTCGGACCCCCACCGGAGATTGGCTTCTGACCCGCGGGAGACACGTTTGCAAAAGCCTTCCTCCTTCCCATTTGACACCGCTTACCGGTGGGCGATCCCCGCATTCCTTGGTGCTTTTGCAGTGGTTTGCTACTGGAATGTGCTTTTTACCGATCGCGGCACTTTCCCGTTTGATGCAGCGAATTTTTTCTATCCTTATTTGAGCTACGTTCATGAAGAGCTGCGGAATTTCCATCTGCCGCTGTGGAATCCATTTGTCATGTCGGGGTATCCCATTGTCGGTGACATGGAAGCGCAGATCTTTTATCCCATCAACTGGCTGTTCGTTCTCCTCAACCCATCCTCTCCGCTGCCCTTCAGGCTGTTCGAAATCCAGCTCGTTTTTCATTTTTTCCTGGCCGGCCTCTTCATGTTCTACCTCGCCCGTGACTTGACCGGCCGAATTGCTCCTGCGCTGCTCAGCGGGCTGATCTTCATGTCCAGCGGTGCGATGGTTGCTCATACGCAGCACTTCGCTATTGTCAATTCGATGGCGTGGTACCCCCTCATTTTTCTTGTCGCGCGGCGTGCGCTCAAGAGCGGCAATCTGTTCTGGACCGTATCGGCCGGGGTGATCTATGGGATTCAACTGTTGGCGGGTCATTGGCAGCATTCCGTCTACATGGGGTTCCTGCTTTTTCTCTATTTCGCATACCGGGCGTGTTTCGGTCCGATTCGATCGAAACTATGGCCCCGATGGATCCTCCAACTGCTTGGGATTGCAGCCATCGGGGCAGCGCTGGCCCTGGTTCAAATTCTGCCCAGTGTCGAACTGGGATTGCGATCGGTTCGCTCCCAACTGACGTACTCGGACATCAGCACGGGCAATTCCCCTGCTTATCTCTGGACGCTTATCCTTCCCAACATCTTTGGCGGCCTGCACGACGTCCCGATGAATCGTACTTACGACCTGAGCCTGGTCTACGTATTCATTACGATACCGGGCCTGTTGCTTGCGTTCCTGGGGCTCGTCGAAACGATCCGCCGCCGCAACTTCTACTATTCAGGCACCCTGCTCTTGCTTGTCTTCTTTTCTTTCGGCCATCATGGACCCTTGGGGAAAGTGCTATATGCAATACCGGTGCTGAACATGTTCCGCAATCCCGGCATGTTCTTTGACCCCGCAAATTTCCTGCTCTGTCTGGTCACGGCGTTCGGAGTTCATGCGCTCTTCGGGAAAGATCCATGGAGTCGTCTGAAAGAATACTTGCCCTGGATTTTGGCGGCCTTGCTGGTCTTCGCAGCACTCTCGGGCCTGATTTGGCATCTTGGCGGGAAGATTCACGGCTGGTACGAAATGCTTACTGTTCTGGCCCTGTTTTTTCTTGTGGCTGCTGCTTTTCTTCGGAACCGGCTCCACCGGTCCGTTGCCCTGGGCATGATTCTCGCCCTGGTTATCTTTCAAATCATTTACAACAATATGAACCAGGTGTTTAACTGGTCGCCCAACAATCCTCAAACCTACGCCACCTGGGAATACGCCCTCGGCAGCCCCAAGGGTCTCCGATTTTTGCGTTCAGATCCCAAATCGGATTTCCGCGTCGGCGCCATTGCCGAACATATCCTGAGCACAAACGGCTGGAACATCTGGCGTATTCCTGCAATATACGGCTGGAATCCCATCACTCTTCAGGATTACCAGAACTACATCCAGGAGTTCACCCAGCCGGCTGAATATACCACGCCGCGCGTATTCGGCGATCACGAATTGGACTCCCCCATGTTGGATCTGCTGGGCACAAAATATTTCCTGTACGCCGGGCCGGAGTTCGAAACGGAAAACCTTTCCAAACAGCCCGGCAAGTTCAAGCACGTGTTCACGGATACAGAATATTGGCGCATCTATGAGAACAGGGACTACCTCTCCCGTGCGTGGTTCTTTCCCCGGGCCTACACGGTTCAAGGTGGAGTGCTGGCGACAGGCCTGATGAAATCGCGTTGGTTTCAAGCCAGGCGAACACTTCTGTTTGACAGGAATATTCTGACGAACGAGGCGGCACAATTGACCCAGGACCTTCCGTCCATGCAGCTCCTGCCCGATCAGGTGGAGGGGCACTCCGCCGGCCGCGCGGCTGCCGACACGGCTTGCAGCCAACCGCAGAGGTACTACAGAGATTGGGGCGGCGAGGGGAGTTGGATACGCTTCGATGTCGCAGGGACGGTTGTGCCGGGACGCTACACGATTCTCATGCGCTATACCGCGGGGGAATCAGAGAGGGCACCCGCAGTTGAAACGATAGTGGAAAACGGCGGCCGTCGGCAAACCAACGGCCCGGTGATCCTGCCGCGCACGCAAAATTGGAACTGCGCCAGCGTTCGCACCACGGAATTGGGAGAGTTCGATCTTGACCCCGGCACCAACAAGATCACGCTCACACTGCGGCGCAAGCACCCGGTGAATCTCTACTCTCTCTGGCTCGTGCGTCTGCCTGATGCACCGCCCGTTGAACCAGGACAGTTTTCGTTTCGCGATTTTCTCTACACCTCGAACCACATCTCATTGACCGCACAACTTCCTCAGAAGGGTTTCATTCTTCTGAATGAAGTCAATTATCCAGGCTGGGAAGCATCCGTGAATGGAAGTCCAACCCCAATCTATCAGACCGATGGGATCTTCCGGGCACTTATACTCGAGGGCGGAGAGCATAAAATAAAACTCATATTTCGCCCATGGAACTTTCGGCTGGGGGCAGCCATTTCCTTGCTCACTTCGCTTCTATTCATGGCGTATGCTGCCATCTGCTTGAGAAGGAAGCTGAAAAAGCAAGTTGATTCCCATTCATCTGTTACAAGCCGTTAGCCTGAATTATTCATGCAGCAGAAGCGTACGCCCGTGAAAAGCAACAAAATTGGGCGCGGATTAACGCTGGCAAGAGCTTTTACCACTTGCGGCGCGGCAAAAGCTCCTGCGCGCCGACCAAGACCGAACAGTCAGCGTCTGTCAGCGTTCTCCCGCGTCCAGAGCTGCATTTTCGGAGAGCGGGACAGGAAGCCGCCTCACTACACCAAGCCCGCGCCTGCGTCCCAAGGGATTGCCAAAAATCGCGAAAAATGGCGTGCGAAACTGCGGCCAATGCCTTGAGTCCTTGTGGGATCGGGCTGCCTTTCCTTGACAAGGGGACACGGCGTGATTTCAGATTCTCCCAAGGGATCCAAATCATTCGAGATGCTGCTCGGATGGGAGGCTCAACCCGAAACAGAGTTGTCTCCTGGTCCACCGGTTTCAAGTTCTGACCGTCATGGATGTCGGGTGGAGTCGGACGGCGCTCAATCCATAGGGCGTGCCTGATCGCGAGGTTAGCATGATCGGCACCGGGTCGAGCCGAGGGATGAGGAGAAACGAGCCTTCCGGCGCAACCAGTCCGTCCGTGACCAGGCTGTGAGGATGGGAATGGGACCGGATCGGATCGACCCTCAAAATAATTTTCAACCTTTTAATCAGCTCTGGTGTCTATAAAGAGGTATATTTGCGGTTCTGACTCGGCGGAATCCGCTTGCTTGAAACCGGGTTTGTGAGGATCTCGAGCAGCCTCCCCCCCCGTATAAGAGCTGCAGAGCTATTTCGTATCGATAGAATTCAACCGAAAAAGGTTTGCCGATAACTCCTTGCCGATTATTGATGATCATGAAATATAGTGACAGAAATAAAATTCCCAGCCCCGAAGGGGCGGAAGTAGCCTGGCCCCGGGCGTGAGCCCGGGATTGTGAGCAAGTGAAGAAGGAGCCCCGAAGGGGCGACACATCTATTCTCGGAATCGCGTCACTATAATTTCTGATCCTCAAGAGGCCGGCGATTGACTCTCCATGCTTGCATGCGGGCCGGAACGGAGGGGCCTGACATTATGAAAAGGTTGATGAGCCTCATCCTCTGGTGGATCGTCCTGTTGGGTCTTTCCCCAGCCATGTGTTTCCCTCAAAGTAAGCAGGCGGACATCGAGACTCTCAAAAAAACGGCTCCCAAAGTCTTCATCGATTGCGATTATTGCGATCTCGACTTTATCAGGACGGAAATAACGTTCGTGAACTATGTAAGGGACAGGAAAGAAGCCCAGATTCACGTGCTGATCACTACCCAGTCCACAGGAAGCGGCGGGACCGAATACACCTTGACCTTCAGCGGGCAAAAAGAATTTGCGGGCGACGACGATGTCTTTAAGTACGTCGCAAACAGCACGGACACTTCCGATGAAAGAAGAAGGGGGCTGGTCAGGGTACTCAAGATAGGGCTGATTTCCTACGTCGGCAAAACCCCGATCGCCGACCGCATCACGATCGCGCTCGCGGAAAAGACCAGCCCCACTGCAGTGGAAGACAAGTGGAATTTCTGGGTCTTCAGCCTCAGCGGCAGCGGTTACTTCAACGGAGAAAAATCGCAGCGTTCCTATTCCCTTTACGGCTCAGTTTCAGCCAATCGCGTTACGCCGGCGCTGAAAATCAGGACTTCATTTTCAGGAAACAAGAACACCGACAGGTTTTCCGTAGACAACGAAACCATCATCAGTACTTCGAACAGCAGGTATTTCAACGCTCTGGCTGTCAAAAGCATCAACAACCACTGGTCAGTGGGAGCGGGATTGTCGGCCAGTTCATCAACTTACAGCAACATCAAATCTTTGATAAACCCGGCGCCCGCGATCGAATTCGACCTGTTTCCCTATTCCGAGTCCACCCGCCGGCAGCTCCGTTTCCTTTACAAGCCCGGTTTCAGCGCCTATCGATATCGCGAGCAGACCATTTATGACAAGACCTCGGAAAAACTCTGGGGAGAGTCCTTCTCGGCTACGCTCGAGCTCAAGGAAAAGTGGGGATCTATCAGCAACTCCTTCGAGGCATTTCATTATTTCAGCGACTTGCGCAAAAATCACTTGCAGACATATACGGAGCTTTCCCTCCGAATCTTCAAAGGACTCTCCTTTAATCTCTACGGTAGTTTTTCGCGGATTCACGATCAATTGTCGTTGGTCAAAGGCGGAGCGACTTTGGAGGAAGTGCTGCTGCGGCGGACGCAGCTTGCGACCAGCTATAACTACTACGGCTCGATTGGGCTCAGCTATACCTTCGGATCCATCTACAGCAACGTCGTAAACCCGCGTTTCGGCGGCTACTGAGGCAACTGCGCACGCCTCCCGTTGCCAGGAACCACGGCCGGAGATTCCCCGAACACCCGCCTGATACAGGCCGAAATCCGCTGAGCAAGGAAGAGGATTCAATGAGGAAAGGAGAGGACGAAAGATGATCAGTCGCATCTGGCATGGCTGGACGGCCCCGAGCAACGCAGATACATACGAGATGTTGCTCAAAGAAGAAATCTTCGTCGGCATTCAAAATCGCCACATTCGTGGCTTTAAGAGCATTCAATTGCTTCGCCGCAATGTCGGAAATGAGGTCGAGTTTGTTACCATCATGTTGTTTGATTCGTTAGATGCGGTCCGCGAATTTGCGGGAAAAGATTATGAAGCAGCCGTTGTCCCGGAGAAGGCAAGAGCGGTACTCTCCCGCTTTGATGATCGATCGCAGCATTATGAAATCAGATCGATGAGCAGATGAAATCGCCTTCTATCAGCGAATCAGTGGCCGCCCGACAACGCGTAGCACCCTGCAAGCGGTGCTGGCAGACGCCGCTTGCAGGCGAACGCGAGCGACAGCCCGCATTGTGGATCAGAGACAATGCGATTCTGGAGGATGCCGAATGAATTTTTCAAAAATGATCAGGCAGCCGAGCGCCTTCCTTCCGGCTGCAATGTCGTTCGTCGCCCTTGCCATGGTTCTTGGTCACATTGTCATGTTCGGCGTCGTCCGCGAGGCCGATGAGGGGGCAGCCGCACACATCTTTCAACTGCTCATGGTTGGCGAGGTGCCGATCGTGGCGTTCTTCGCGATCAAGTGGCTCCCGCGTTTTCCAAGACAGGCCCTGCAGATACTGGCTGTGCAAGCCGGCGCCGCGCTCGCAGCGCTTGCACCCGTCTTCTATTTCAATCTTTGAGCCGTGCTGAGCACGTCCGCATATCGCACTGGGCGAGAAAATATCTAATGAACACTGAACCTGCGGAGACACCTTCGATATCAGTAATCATCCCGGCCTTTAACGAGGCTGGCTACATCTCCGAGACTCTCAAACGCCTCAGCGCTGCAGAACAGCGCTTCAAAGGTATCGCCGCTGCGGATATCGAGATCCTTGTTGTCGACAATGCAAGTACGGACTCAACGGCCGAGCTTGCCCGGAGCGCCAGTGCTACCGTCGTTTATGAAGCAGAGCACAACGTCGCCAAGGTGAGGAACCGTGGGGCGGCTGTCGCCCGGCACGACATCCTGGTCTTCCTCGACGCGGACACCCTGGTTCCTCCCGAACTGTTGCTCCGAATTGCCCGGGCAATGACGGACCCGCAGTGCGCGGGCGGCTCTGTGGATATATTGCATCGACCTGTCAGCCTCATACTGCGGGCCTACCTGGTTTTTTGGCGGGTTCTTGGGCTTGTCTTCGGCATGGCGCAAGGAGCCTGCCAGTTCTGCCGGAAAAGCATATTCAAAGAGCTCGGCGGCTATGATGAGACGTGGTATATGGGCGAAGACGTCGATTTCTACTGGCGATTGAAGCGGCTGGCGCGACGGCGTGGGCTGCGTATGTCCTTCATCGGGGAGCTTCAGGTGATACCCTCCCCTCGAAGGTTCGACCAATGGCCCATCTGGCGCACACTCGTCTGGACCTTCCCGCCCTTACTTTTCGTGCTCAAGCGAAACAGGGAAGCGTGGGGTGGCTGGTACAGAGAGCCGCCGCGATAGAATTTTGAGGCACACAATCATGGTCGACCTGCCTAATTTTCGAAAGCCGGAACCATGGCAGATTTGCGCGCAGCGGATGCAGAAGACTGCCTGCCTTGGGATGACGGGAGCTACGACGCCATAACTTTGGTAGCAGTCCTCCATCACTTTTTCAGGCCGAAGGACGCTCTTTCCAAAATCGATCGCGTCCTGCGACCTGGAGGTCGAGTAATATTCAAAACATTGAGAAGCAAATCGTATTCGAGCGGCTCTATCTCCTGGACAGAAATCCGATTCCCATATCCCCCTGCAGTTCGCCGAGGGCTTTCTCTCCTATCACCGGGAAACTCAATTCAGGGATTCAATCGGACCTCAACCGCCGCGAGAAGCAGAGAGCGAGCTTCAGGATCCGCCGGCCGGTCCGTGGTTCCATCATTGCAGCCTGATACGCCAGCTGCCGAGCTTGTCCCCTCCATATCGTAGAGAATGATCGCCTCAGGAAGATCATGTTGATTTTATGTGCATTGTACAGTAAATTACGTGGCGTGGCTGAATACCTCGGCGAATTCGAGCAGCTCGTCCTGCTGGCGCTTGCGCGCCTGGGCGAGGATGCCTATGGCGTGACGATCCGGCAGATCCTTATGGAGCGCGCCGGGCGCAACGCATCGTTCGGCGCGATCTACAGCACGATTCGCCGGCTCGAAGCCAAGGGGCTGGTGCGGTCCTTCAAGGGCCAACCGGAAGCCGTGCGGGGAGGACGCGCGAAGAAGCACGTCGCGCTCACCGCGCGCGGCAGGGCCGCGCTGAAAGCCACGCACGCGGCGATCATCCGGATGGCCGAAGGCATCAGAGATCTCAACTACTGAGGCGCGAATTGTGCGTCACCCCCTGAATTGGCTGCTTATGGCAATCCGCCGGGACGATGGCGAGGCCATCCTCGGCGACCTCGAGCAGGAGTACCGTTCTCGTCCGAAGTCATCCCTCGGATGGTTCGGGGCCCAGTTTTGGTACGCCTGGGAGCTGCTCGCGGCGGTTGCGCATGGGATTCGCGACGAGTTCAATTGTTGTGCGACCGGGTTCAGGGGATTGGAAGGAGGCCATATGCGAAGCTTGACCCGCTTGTTCAGCACCCACCGCGGGTACGCCGCTGTGTCGACCTTTGTGCTGGCGGTGGCGGTCGGAATCAACCTGCTGGTGTTCACCGTGGTCAACGCGCTCTGGATTCGCCCTTTACCGTTCCCTGAGCCCGAACGCGTCGTGACCATCCTGCATCCATTCGGGACCCCTACGACTCTCGAGCAACCGACGCTTAGGATTTTTACGGGTGGTGTTGCCGGTCAAGTAGAAACCACCGACCTTTCCGCCGCGCTTCGCCCTCAGATCGAAATCGAGGGCCAGATCCCTGAAACGCTTGGTGTCACGTCCGGCTACTTCAGGGTATTGGGTCTGACCATCCGCGGCAGGGACTTCACGCCCGAAGACGAGCGGGACGGCGCCGAAGCGGTCGCGATTATCAGCGACCGTCTCTGGTCGCGCTCCTTCGGACGCCGCCCCGACGTGATCGGTGCGGTCCTGCCCGCAAAGCCACTCCAGATCAGGGTCATCGGGGTTGCGCCGCGGGGCTTCGGAGGCGCACGCCGCGGGGAGCAGGCGGACCTGTGGATCCAGACCAGTCTCGTACGTCGCCTCGCGCCTGGCCGATGGAAGGGGGATCCGCCGGGACTTATGGTCTTTGGCCGGCTCGGGCCCGGCCAGACCGCGACGATGGTGCAACGGCGGTATCGCGAGCTGATGGAGGTACCGGGGGGGCGAGAAGAATTAGCGAGGGTGTTGTCGAGGCTCCCTCAGGATTCTCTGCCAACGGTTACTCCGCTGAGCGAGGTCTACGGCTCGCCGGATACGCGGACGTTCAGGATCCACGAGGGCAACGCCTTCCTCGTGGTCTCCGGGCTGGCCCTGCTCGTGCTCCTCGGCGGATGTGCGACGCTCGCGGCGCTGGTTCTGGTGCACTACGAGCGACGCCGGCCCGAGCTCGCGCTCAAGGTCACGCTGGGCGCAGAGCGCTGGCGGCTCGTCTTTGAGCTGGTGCGAGAGTTGTCGTGGATCGGCGTAACGGGAAGCGCAGGCGGAATCCTGGTCGCCATTCTCGGATCGCGAGTGGTGCCTGCGCTGGGCTTGCCGGGAGGCGTTGACATCGGCAGGCTGGACCTGTCGATCGACTGGCGTGTGTGTGCGGTGGCGATCATTGCAACGGTCTTAACCCTTCTCGTGGCCGCAGCGCGGCCTGTCGTCCATTCGACGCGCCTTCGCCTGGCAGGTGAGGTGCTATCGGGTCCCTCCACGACTTCGCGGGCGTCCCACCGCGTGCGCCAGACACTTCTCGCCCTTCAGGTGTGCGCGACGATCATTGTCATGGTAGCTGCCGGTCTCTTTGTCAGGGCCGTGAACTATGGATTCGGGAGGGCGCCCGGCTTCGACGTTGACCGAACGGTGTTCGTGTCGGTTCAAGAGCGCTTGCCGGAGGCCAGCCTGCGAGACTTCGACATTGATCGGGTGGACGCTCTCGTTGCCGAACGCGCGGCGCGATTGACCTCAGCCCTTCGCGAATTGCCCGGTGCGAGCGAGGTGGCAGAGGGTATTTCACCGATAAGTCCGGATTCCTTGAGGAGTCGGAGCAATCCCAGGACGGTAAGGGTGCAGGATCACGAGTACCAACTGCTGGTTGGTACGTTGGGCGGCAGTCCAAATCTGTTGTCTACCCTCGGCGTCCCGATCCTCGCAGGCCGGCCGTTGAACGCGGCAGATATTACATCGGCCCCTCGTCCGGCCGTGATCACCCGGTCGCTCGCCGAGCGGCTGTGGCCGGACGGAGGCGCACTGGGCCGGACGCTCCAGATGCCACTGCGGAGAGGGGGCGGGGCCTATGTCGTCGTTGGGATCGCTCCCGACCTGGCGTTCGGGTCATTGGCGCAACCTGGCAGCGGTGTCATCGTGACGGCTGAACCATACAGGCCCGTGCTGCCTGTTACCAACCTGGTAATACGGACCGACCACCCCGAGATGGTTGCGGGGATGGTCCGCCGGACGATCAAGGGAGAGGTCGTTCAAGTGGCGACAGGCAAAGAGGTGATCGCTCGCGATATCGGCCGCCAGCGGCTGGGAGCGTGGTTCTTCTCCGGATTCGGTCTGGCGGCGCTGCTTCTGGGTGTTGGCGGCGCGTTTGGCCTCGTGGCCTATCTCGCCGAGTCCCGGCGACGCGAATTCGGTATACGGCTTGCCTTGGGCGCGGACATGTCGCACCTGGTGCGCCGCGGACTCGCCGCCGCATTGGCTCCCGTATCGGCCGGCGTTGCCGCCGGGCTCATTCTTGCTGGAATCGTGTCCCAGGTGTTTGCGGCTCTCCTTGCCGGAATCAGCGCTTTGGACGCTGTCACCTACCTGCTGGTGGCGGTGACAATGCTGAGCTGTGCCACGATTGCGGCACTGGCAGCCGCGTGGCGCCTCCGGCGAACGAATCCTTGCGACGCGCTTCGCGCAACCTGAGACATTTGGGCGGGCAGGCGATTGACGATTAAATTGAAAGGAGATGAACATGTCGAAGATGTTCAGGGAGATCGTAGCAAGCCTGGTTGCCGTGGCAGTTCTCGTGCCCCTTTCAGGGGCAGCACAGCGTCCGCCGGATCTCTCAGGCCATTGGGTGCTCGTCACGGCCACAGCCTTTGCGGGTGGCCGCGGGACAGGAAGGCCTGGAACGCCTCAAGCGAGCGGCGAAGTTCATACGACGAGCACCACGGTCAGCGGGGCCGCCTTCAACTGTGGGACCGAATGTACGATCGTCCAGAAGGGGCAGATGCTGACGGTTGACAAGGCACACCTCGCCTCACGCCCGACACCGGCTCCGGCTGTAACGCTGCACCTGGACGGCCGTCAGACGTCGGTGATCGACTCATTCGCTGCCACTTTTAAAGGCGGCCCCACCAATCCGCGCCGAGAGATCCCCGTGACAGCAAAGTGGAATGGTGACACGCTCGAGATCACCAGTTCGACGGGTTTGCATACGTTTACGCAGTTGCTGTCCATCGAGGAGAAGCAGCTCGTGGTCGTGACCCTCATCGACATCGAAAGCGCGCCGCCAGTGACGTTCAAGTATAAGAAGAAATAGGGAGCCACGTCGGGAGTGTCGCAATTTATCGCGGGGAGGCCCCGGAGTAACCTTCTCTGAGCTCATATGTGGATTCTAAATATCCCTGTTTTTCTTTTCTTTTTAGTGCCGGTCCTTGCAGAGCAAAGATTGGCGACAACCATTTCCGAAGCGGAACTCAAGCGTATTGTCACACCTCTCGGTTGCGAAGATATTGATAAAACTGTAATTCACCATCTTGAATACTTCGACTTTGATGGCGATGGCCAGGACGAAGCAGTGACTGTCGCATCAACCTGCGCCGCTGGCACTGGCGGACCTGACGTTCACTCAGTCTATACGCGCGCAGCGAATGGAAAGATAGCCGAGCTTCCGCTGAGAGATCTCCCGTTTAGAAGCAACAAGATTCCTCTTTTCGGCAATAGAAACTACAGCCTAACCGTGGAAGATCGGAAGCTCGTAGCCCGATGGAAGGATACTTCCGATCGCGAAAATCCTCTCGTCGTCTGGTACAACTGGAGTCGGAGAGGATTCCTAGTAGACCATCTGAAGGTCGAGGGACCGTTCCAGACCAGTTATGACTGTGCTAAGGCCACAACCGAAATGGATCGAGCGATCTGCTACTCGCCTGCGTTGGCTGCCATGGACGTTCAGCTTGGGCAAATATACCGCGAAAGGATGCAAGGGCTATCATCGGATGAGCGGCGGATCCTCCAAGCACAGCAGCTTCAATGGCGCATTGAGCGTGAAAAACGCTGCACAATTTATAAATTGTGGGTGGATTGCCTCTCCGAAAGCTACGCCAAACGCATAACCGAGCTGAAACAAAAATGGTAAACCCGGATCATGCTGGGTAACGCTCCCGGCTTAAATCAGAATTCGGATGAGAAATGAATGGGTGCTGTGGAAATGATGATGTACGATAACGTCACTATACCACAATTGACACAGACTTTTCCTGTAAATGGGAGTGAAATAAAGGGAAATCGGCAGTATGATGGCATCCGATCGTTGGCGCGAAAATGCAGCTCTTAGGGACTGCTTGGGGTGGCATAGCGCGCCACATATTAAGGGCATGTAAGCGCGCGTAACGTAGTTCACGAAATCCGATGAGATACTATCTGCATTTCTTGATGCTTGCCGCCTCACCGGCTATGTTGTTCTCCTGCGCCAATCATGGCTATCGCCAGGACAGAGTAAGCATTCGCAGTTGCGTAGCCAAATGGCAAGAATACAACGGGCAAAAGATACGAATTGATGCGATCTTCGCAGTAGGCAGAGAACAAGCATGGCTTTACGATCCCGGTATTCCTGACGAGAATCTAATAGATGTCGAATTTGACCCGCACATCGTCGGACTAACAAGGGAACTGGATGCAATACTTAAAAAGAATAGGCGGGCAAATGTTACCTTTGAAGGATTTTTTCATGGCCCTGAACCATATAAGATCGATTCCAAATTGCCGCCATGGATACAGGAGAAGCTTCGAAAGGGCCATACCCGCTACGGCCATATGGGCAGTTTCGATTATATGATATCAGTAACGAGTGTCCTACGGGTTGCTGAGGTTCCCTCTGGGATACCTTGGAAGTAACCGGAGTTCTTCAGGATGGCATACGTATCATCAGCATTGTGGGGGTATGACGGCATAACCGGAAACTACGCCCCCCAGCCCCGGAAGCACCTCCCGGCACCTGAGCGGGCATACCCCGCCTTCCATCCGCGCAACAAAATTTTCGCTGGGTCCGTATCCGATCTTGGCACGCGACAGGCTCTGATCCTAAAATGCATTATACTACTCATGAACCCTGGTTATCCTAACGCTATCTAATGAAGTGGATTCAGTGCGTGGTGGTTTGAGCAATTAGTCCTCAGACAAGGAGTGGCACCATGGCACGAAAACTCATTTTTCTGATTCTGTTCGCCCTCTTTTTCAGCTGCATCTTGATGGCGCAGCAGTGGTGGGAACGGAAGCCATATGCGGACTGGTCGGAGGAGCAGGCAGATCAGATCCTGAACAATTCCCCCTGGGTAGGTCTCAGCGTGATGCAATTAAAGAAAGCAGAACATGAAAGTCTGACAGCAGCTGGCCTGCAAGCCAACTGGCCCGTGAATTACCGCATTCGCCTGCTGACGGCTCGGCCCGTGAGGGAAGCTCTGCTGACAATGATCTCCTTTGCCGTCGGTACAGCGTACGAGCCTGGTGCTGAAGCAACGATCAAGGTTGGGGAAAGAAAGCCTGGCAATGTGGAAATGATAAGGCAAGCCCGGTTGAAGGAGTTGATGGATGGAAACCCGAACGACATACTGGTAAAGGGGGACGATGAGAACATCATCGTCACGATCACTCTGACGCAGTTTGTGCAAGGCTGGCTGCCCGGTCAGTATGAGGTTCAGCGACATTCAGGCATGGGCAGCGACAGGAATCCCCAGATGAACAGCATAGAACCCGCGCGCTGGAAGCCCGGCTGGCAGGAGGTGGCCCGGCCCGAAATCTTGATGCGCCTCCGGTCATCAGATCTGACGAGCTGTACTTTTCTATCAACAAAGAACGGAAAGCGCGTTCCGGTCACTCGCTATGATCCCCCCGCCATGGACACGCTTGGCGCCAAGTTCCAGTTTTCCCGGAAGCTGCCTGATGGAACTCCTTTCGTCACGCCCGGGGACAAGGAACTCCAGTTTGAAACCTGCATCAATGGCAAGCAGGTCAAGGTGAAATTCGATCTCAGGAAGATGATCTATAAGGGAAAGCTGGAGATTTGAGGTGTCCTGGTGCCGCTCGCACGCGCATGAACATCTGTCACGAGCCATAAAAACACAACAGATGGAAATAGGAGTGTCTCCTTTTTGCCATGTGGCGGACTACTTGCCGGTGTAAAGGTCGATGATGCGCTCGATGGCTCGCTGAAGGTGAGGTGAGACAATCTTGAATGCCTCATGGAGCCAGCGCCCGGACTTGAACCGGGGACCTCCTGATTACGAATTCCCTCCGCAGCAAACTGAGACACCACAGGAAGACCCAAGCCCCTGCAAAGACAAGAAAAAGGAGTGAGTGCGTATGTCCGTGGTGATTCCTGATACGGGACGTAGTGGTAGCAGCATGGTAGCGGACTTATTTCGCATATTTAGGAGATCAGATATGACTGACTCACGGCAACGCCCACATCACCGAGATCGAGCCGATGGCAAGCGGCGGCGCCCTGGCCATGCTGCCACATTGCGAGAGAAACTCGGATGATAAAGAGGTGGGCGCCGAGGACCCAACGGCTCCCGAATCCAGACGGTTCAATCAGCGGCTAGTGGCACAAGCCGCAGGTTTCCGATGCCGGAACTGTGGGTCGCGTCTGGCAGCCGCGACCCACGGGCATCTAAGCCCCGGCCTGGGCTGACGCGGCCTGGGGCTGTTCCGGCGGAGGCGCCGGAGCGACTTTGAAGACGGCTCTGAGCCGCTCGCGATATGCCGGGATCAGAAAGGCCGTCACGATGAACAGAAGAACCAGGACGAAGAATGTCGTCGGTCCCTGCCATATCGTGGCGAGTCGCGGCATCAGCACGTTCCACCATTGCGGGCGCACCGAAGGCTGGCGGATGATGAACGACACGTAGTATGCGATCCGCAGCACGAACAGGAAGATGAAATTCCAGCAGAAAAACAGGACCGTGAAAAGCAGGATGTTCCAGTGTTTCTTTACCATCTTCGCCGTCAGACTCAGGCTGGCAAGCACCACCAGGGACACCAAGAGGAACGCTATCGGGACACCCCAGGCGGAAACCGCATCAGCAGACTGATAGAGTTCCATCGTCAGCATTCCAGGCAGAGCCAGGAGGACCAACCCTGCGAGGAACTTCTTGAAGAAGGACAGGCGGGCCAGCCAATGGGCCATGAGGCAGAGCATGCATAAGCCACTCGCCAGCATGATGATGTACAGATAGGTTTCTCCCGTAAAACTGGCCCGCAACGCGGGAACGATTTGACTCGCATATACGAAATAGGAACCAATATACGAGATCGGGCGGGAGATCCAGCTGATCGGCCTTACCTGATTCACCAATGAGACAGCCGTGGCCAGGGCGAAAGGAACCAACACGAGCCAGATCCCGGCGCGGCGGTTGGCTTTTACGAAGAGGAAAGGCAGGATCACGACTGCCGGCAGGAAGAGCGCCAGACTCTTAGCCAGGGGCCACCGATAAATGACCGGCGTGGGCTGATTGGGAGTCATGCTCCCCAGGTTGTACGAGGTGACGATTCTGAGATCGCCTGATGTGAACAGAGGTACTCGCCATGAGTACGAGCAGGTGCCGCCTCAGCCAAAACTGAAGTTGCCCGCTCCCACTTGCCGATCGCCCTTATAGATGGTGAGCTTGGGCGGATTCTTGGAATCGGGGTTGACGGCCGAGTATTCCTCGCCACCCGATCCCTTGAGGATGTAGTTCAGCGTCAGCACGTTGCCGCGCGACGAGGGCTGGACACTGCTCTCCAGCGGCGCGCCGATCTTCACGTGCGCGGGTGTGCCGGCGGCCACGGTTATCTGCGGGAGGCCGTCCACTTTGCTGGTCGCCAGCATGGGGCTTCCGGAGGCCGCCTGCAGGTAGATCGTTTGAACTTTGTATTTCCCGGCAGGAACCGCAACCGTTTCGCCTGGGCCGTCGAACACGGCAAGACCGTTTCCTTCCAGGACAGCGCGTCTGACGAACTGGCCGTCAAAGGCAAGCTCACCCATGGGCGCGCCGATCTCCGTAAAATCCGCTGTCAGCGGCGCAGCCTCAGGTGTGGTGCCGAAAGTGAATTTGAGCTGGTACAGGCGGCCGCCAAGGAACAGATTCCCCGGAACCTTCATGGCATTGAAGACCGGCTGCTTGGCCCCGCTGCCGTCGGAGATTGGGACAATCATGAACCGATCCTGATCGCTGATCACGCCGTTCAGGTCATCGATCACCTCCAGCCGCCATTTCTGGCCTGCAAGCTCGATCTCCGCCTGATAGGACGACTGCAGGTATGCATAGCCGCTGTTGTCACCGTAATAATAGAAGGGCTCAAACAACGCAGTGCGCTCTACCCCATTTTTCTTGAAGTTGATGCGAACGCTCCGAAACATGGCGTAGGACGTAGGCACGTTCTGATTCCCGGCCTGGAAGACCCCTTGCGGATCATCCGTCAAATCCAGGTTTTGATTGAGGTCGAAATAGAGCGTCTTCTTGGTGAAATCAAGAGCGAACCCCAGAAAATCGTCTTTGCCGGGGCCGATGGCAATGGCGTGGCGCACAACTTTGTCTTTGCCGAAATCGGGCTCCTTGCGGAACTTCACCTCTCCCTTCCCCGGTTCAATATCGAGCGACAAGGTGCCGCTCTTTTCCACGAATTTCATGGGGAAGGTGTGAGATCCCGCGCTCGCCGCGGTTTGCGCGCAGGCCGGGGCGACGCAGAGGCACAATCCCAACGCCACCCCAAAAGCCGTTATGGCGTGTGCGGAAAGGTTGGAACGGTTGCAGAAGCGCTTGAGTCCAACCCGAACTGTACAAAATGCGGTATTCATGCCGGCACTCCACATCTGGTTGGAATATTGTAAGAAACAACGAAACAGCTGCCGTCATTATAAGCCCGAGCGTGGCCCGCCTCTAGCTATTTCTATGAAATCGGTGCGCCTCTGCCGGTCGACGCTATCCCTCTCCAGAGCGAGCGCTCTCCTGACCTCCGCGGATTGGGCAAGGTGTGCGGATTTCATCTGGAACTCGTTTGTATCCCTGAGACCTGCGAAGTCCTTCGCGAGAGCGTCATAGCGCAGGAAAGCCTGGTAGACTTGCCGGCCGCTTTCCAGCGCCTGAGCTTCGGCGAGCCTTCTGGAGAAGATCTCCCCCATGATCGCGTCGTCCCGGGCGCGGATTCCCGACTTCATCCCCTGGAGCTCCATCCACTCGAGCGCGCGCGTACACACGGTCGCAGGCGGCCAGTCATGACCCCCCGGGAAGATTTCCAGCTCGTGAGGGATGGCCAAACGCCCGAGGGTCTGGTCGAGTTCCTTGAGTTCGGGGAAATTGAAATCCTCGATGCCGGTGGAGCCAGACCAGGAGAACGGAATCGACGTCGACGGCGCAATGGAGGGCGGGAAGCCGGCTCCGCACCCGATCACACCCGCCACGCGTCCCTTCAGCGCAAATCCGATCATCACGGCGACGCGCGCGCCACCCGAAAAACCGGCCAGATAGATCCGCTTCGAGTCCAGCGCGAAGCGCGCGTCAGTATCGGCCAGGAGCGCATCCATTGCGTCCTGGACGATCCTGATGGGGCCGTTCCTCGAGTTGTTCGAGCCGGCGACGATGTAGCCGTACTTTTCGGCGGCGTTCTGGAAGCGCTGGACGGGGAGCAAGCCGCGGGCCCCAGGGTCGAGCGCATAGAGAATCGGCCACTTCCTGTCCGCCGTGTAGCCCGATGGAAGATAGAGCGCGTAACTCTGCCCCGGATCGCGCCGGCAGTTGACTTTTTCAACGATCTTTCCCGGAACCGGCTCCTGCGCCTCCGGCCGGGGCACAGCCTGGACCGAACCCAGCAGCAGATAAAAAATCACGGCCCGGAGGATCATCGACATTCTTCTTCCTACAGCATACAGCCTGAATTCCCTCTACCTGATCAGAATTATCGTGGCCTCCGGAAAGGCGATACGCCCGCTGCAATGGCATTAAGCTGTAGAGCGATGCGAAAAATCCGCTTAAAATGCCAACACACAGGGATCACGGGACTTACGGGCCTCCATCGCGGGTTGCCCCGGCATTATCTTCTTCGTCGAAAATATATAGCTCGTCGAGCGACGATTTCAGAGCCACTGCGATCCGATGCGCCAGCCGGAGCGAAGGATTGTATTTCCCCTGCTCGATAAAGGAGATGGTCTCCCGGCGGACGCCGAGTTGGTCGGCGAGTTGTGCCTGGGTGAGATCGTGGCGCGCGCGGAATTCCTTGATTCGAGTTTTCATTCCGCCTTACCCCGTCTCAGGAGAACGTACTTGAGGAGCACGTAAGAGATACACATGAAGAGCACCAAGGTAAGCAATAAATCACCGACGCCCAATGTCAAATTTGAGAATGTACGCACCCCTATCAGCACGAAGATAAAGTAAAGTGTCGCGTTGAATGCGTAATATGCGCTGATGTGTTCCACCCGCACCACCATTTCATCCCGGACACCTTTGCTGAGCTTTGCGGCAATGGCCACCCCGATCCACCCGCCGCTGACTGAAGTAATCAAAGCCGGGACGGGTCCATGGAATCCAAGGAGCGCCATGGTGACGCCCACAAGCACGCCGACAATTCCTATCCACAGGATTAACATCATTCTCTCGTGCATCGATGCCGCTCCTTTCAGGAGAGTAGGCTTGGTTACATATAACTATTAAATTGTTATTCGAAACGATTATATTGTTAGATATAACGCATGTCAAGCAGAATTTTGAGGAAATCGAGAATTTTCGCAATTGCACCTGCCTCAGGGTCTGGGGGCCAGCGCAAAGCGGGTCAAATATGGCGCAGTAATAGAAGAGAAATGCCGCAGTCCCATTTCGGGCGTACGCCGACACGAGGGTGTAGGTACCTGCGATGTTCAGGAATCGGTCCGGATTTTGAAAACCGTCGGCCTCACATGATGGAGGCGGCGCCACTCTGCCGGTGATGGATTACTTCACAGTCCCCAGGTAGTGATCCAGCCAGGCAAGCGTCTCTTTCACGAGCTCTGTCCTGGGTACCACGTGGCTGCCTTCATGTACGATCAGCTTCTTATTCTCCTTTGGCGTTCCGAGCAGCTGATAAAAGGGAACCTGCGAAGTCTCATACGGAAAGAAGAAGTCATACTTCCCGGTGAGCATCAGCACCGGTATCTTGATCCGGCGCAGATAATGCAGCGGATCCACCTCCGGCAACGACCGCTCAAATCTGAGACCGGCGACAACGAGCACACCGGTTTTGACCCTTGGCTCGACTGCCAGCATGATGGCAGCTATGCCGCCGCCCCAACTAAATCCATAGTATGCGATCTTATCAGCGTTGATCTCCTTGCGGGTCTCCAGATAGTCGATAGACCGACTCAAATCCTTGCCCCACATGATGATGTGTTCCTTGTAGAAGATCGTTTCATCTGGATTGACGTAAGCGAGGTTATCGCCGCGCTCATAGGTGCTCTTGTAAATTGGAAACATGAGTGCGCGCCCACTCTTCAGCAGAAAATCTCTCGAGCCTGGTCCCAAGGACTTGCTTGAACGGCTGGGTATGGCGTCCGCTCCCGGAAAGTAGACCACCGTCTGAAAAGGAGGCTTGCCCTGTTTTGGAAGAAAAAGATAGGCCGCCATCCTCTCGTTGCCGTAGGCCGCGTTAAATGTGATCTTCTCCCTGATCCAATCCTTTTCCTCTTGCGCCGATTCGACAATGGGATTGAGCGCCGTTTTGTCATAAGCGTACTGTTTCAGATAGAGAGCGAAGGTTTCGCCGGAAACCTTCGGCTCGCTCAAGAAATCGCGAAAAGGCAGCTCGATGTTTTTTTCCAATCCTGCCTGGTTTTTTTCAGCTCCCCAATACTTCATGCACCGGAATCCGTTGGTTTCGGACCGATCGAGCGGATTTTGGGCAAAGGCAAGGTTGAAAGCGTATGGGGGATCGTTCCATCCGCCGCCGAGGATGAAGCGCTGTCCGTGAAGGGTGCTTTCATTGAAGCACCACTCGCGCACATTCCCGGCCAGATCGTAAATCCCGAAGCGGTTCATGCTCTGGGAAGTCCCGACCGGCCGGGGGCCATTCCCGTTGATGTTGCTCAGCGGAACAATTTCCGCGCTGGCATAGGTAAAGGCGGCGCGATCCCAGTGGTAAATCGTCGGCAGGCGTTTGCCGACGAACTCTGCGTATGCCCCCGCTTCGTACCAGCTTACGCCCGTTACCGGGTAATCATCCTGTCCATCCGGATAATCTCCAACTTCCCAGGTCGCCGGTCCGGGCCGGCCGGTCTTGTCCGTGAACAGCGCCATGGCATCTTTCCACGAGAGAGTCTGGCCGTTTCCCACGAAGGGCTGCTTCCAGTACTGCGGATTCTGATATCCGCCGCTGTCGACGAAACGTTTGAAATCGTTGTTGGTAACCTCGTGCCGGTCCATCAGGAAATCGGCAACAGGTACACCTGCAACATGCTGCAGACCGGGAAAATGCAGTTCTCCAGGCACAAAGCTGAGCCGGTACCAGTTCGCGGCCGCGGGCAGAAGTTCCATATCCTCTGGTATGCGCCCGGCTTCGGGAAGAGTGTAGGGTAGCTTGTCACTGATAAAAGGAGTAACCCAAGCAATGTCGTTTACAGTTCGATAACCCTCTTTCTCAAGTTTTATCCTCGAAAATCCAATAGGAAGTCGAATGCTGTCGGACGGTGTCTGTCCCAGATACCGCCAACGCGAATCGGCGCCGGCGTAGGGTTTGGCATAGACCTTCGCCCCATTTGGATCAGAGGAGAGCTTCACCTGCCGGGAAATGCTCCGTACCAGGCGCTGTAACAGGGGATCACCGGGAATGTATTGCTCGGCCTGGTTGGCGAGCTCGTAAGCCGCCCACGCACTCGGACCTTCACCGTTCCAGGGAATGTTCTGGGCAAGTTGCTCGATCTCAGGCAATAGTTTTTCTCGTGCCCAATTGGCTTTCTGATATGAGCGCACGCCCTGCACAGAGAAATAGGCAGCCGCCGCCAGCGCGAGAATCAGCGGAATCAAGTAGGCTGGTTTTGTCAGGGCTTTTCTCAGCTTGGCAAATGCAGGCTTGGTTATAAAAATCTGCTGTCCGAAAGTCTCGTCAACGACTTTCTGCAGATCGCTCGCCACCTCTCTCGCCCCCTGGTATCGCTCTTCCGGCACCTTGGCCAGCAATTTGCTGATGATCGCCACGAGGGACTGAGGCACCTCATCGCGATGTTGAGATACCGGCGCGGCAGTCTCCTTGATGATCGCATTGGCGGTCTCCAGCCCTGAGCCTTTCCTGAAAGGATTGACACTCGTCAACATCTCGTAAATCACGATGCCAAATGAGAACAGGTCCGAGCGATGATCCACCGTCTTGCCCTGCACCTGCTCCGGAGACATATAGGGCAGAGTCCCTACTGTCGTGCCTTCCCTGGTCAGTCCGGTAAGCGTCGTCTCCTGGCTGCCGATTTGCTCAGTTCCAGCCACACGCTTGGCCAAACCGAAATCCATCACCTTTGTGTGGCCGGTTCGAGGGAGCATGATGTTTGATGGTTTCAAGTCCCGATGGACAATTTCCTTTTCGTGAGCGACAGCCAGGGCCTCCGCGATTTCTACCGCTCGCTCCATCCCCTCCTTCAATGGCACCGGTCCCTGCGCCAAACGGTCTTTTAGGGTTTGACCCTCCACATACTCCATGACGATGAAGCTTTTGCCTTCGGCTTCACCCACTTCGTGGATGCTGCAAATGTAGGGGTGATCCAAAGCCGCGGCCAATCTCGCTTCTCTTAGAAAACGCCTGCGGGCTGTTTCGTCCTGCCTGAGGGGTTCGGAAAGGAATTTGATCGCTACCTTTCGATTTAAAGAAGCATCATGGGCAAGAAATACCTCACCCATTCCGCCCTGTCCGATCTTTTCTAGAATCATGTAGTGCGAGATGGTCTGGCCGATCATGGAGAATGCCTCCACTGGCAATTCGCACACTGCAATTAGGAGCACCTGAATTTGTCGTGATTATAATTCGGCCTGCGCGTCTAGGGTAGGTATATCCGTAGGACCGCCGACAGGACCAGGCATATCTACGAAGTCCAGAAGCTCGCGCAGCGGGTCCGCCGGAATTCGAAGGCCTCCTACCGAGCGCACGATTTCCGACGCACGGCGGCCAGCATAATGGCAGGAATGGGAGTTCTTCGGCTTGTGGTCGCCAAGATCCTGAACCACATCGAGTCAGAAGTTACCAGGGTTTACGACCGGCACAGCTACGATAAGGAGAAACAGGAGGCGCTCAATGCCTGGGGCGCCCGGCTCTCCCGAATTGTAAGCGACCTGGAATTGGTCGGGGTGAAAAACGACGAGGCATAGAATGCTGACTGCAACGGTCCTCCCTCTGCAAGGAGGCGCCGAAATATTTCACGCCTCAATGTTGCAGGGATATTTCGCTCATGATTCCTCACGCGGGCACATTTCCTGGCCGTAAGGCGCACTCTGACATAAACGTTCAAAAAACTTGAACCTTTATGTAGATCAGAGACAAGACGAACGAAAATCACCGCACCTCTGTGGGCAGCAAACGAGTGATCCCGTCATTCCTAGCCGTTTGGCTGCGGATTCCGATGATCGTGGACAGTGATTCCGAATGATCGTGGACAGTGTCGGAGCGAAGCGACGCTGGCAGTTGACATCCTCACTGAAGTGTCCACCATCGTCAATCAAAAACAATCTTGGAGATAGAAACAACA
>JAIQGI010000055.1 GCA_020072565.1 Terriglobia bacterium | reverse complement strand
CGGAGATGGTGATGCCGGGCGACAACGTGAACCTGACGATCAAGCTGATCACGCCGATTGCGATGGAGAAGGGGTTGCGGTTCGCGATCCGCGAAGGCGGCCATACGGTGGGCGCCGGCACCATCGCGGAAATTCTGGAATAAAGCAGAAAACCTATGCTTAACGAAAAAATCAGAATACGGTTGAAAGCCTACGATTACAGGGTGCTGGACCAGTCGACGTCGGAGATTGTGGATATCGCCAAGCGGACGGGGTCCCGCGTCTCGGGCCCGATCCCGCTGCCCACGGTGAAGAACAAGTTCTGTGTGCTGCGCTCTCCACACGTGGACAAGAAATCGCGGGAGCAGTTCGAAATCCGCACGCACAAGCGCCTGGTGGATATTCTCGAACCTACGCCGCAAACGGTTGACGCGCTTATGAAACTCGATCTGCCCGCGGCGATCGACGTGGAGATCAAGGCCTTCGGAACGGAACATAAATAGAGAAAGGAAGGGCAAGGTGGAATTTTAGATTTTGGATTTTAGATTTTGGATTTTTCCCGTCGTTTCAAATCCAAAATCGCAGATCCAAAATCCCTCAGCCCGGAACGCCTATGGTGGATGGACTTATCGGAGTCAAAGTAGGGATGACTCAGATCTTCGAGGAGGACGGCAAGGTCGTCCCGGCCACGGTGATCAAGACCGGTCCCTGCATTGTTGTCCAGAAGAAGCTCAAGGAGAAGGACGGCTACGACGCCCTGCAGCTGGGGCTGGTGGAGTTTGTGCGCCCTTCGAGAGTGAGCAAACCCCGGGCCGGCCTCTTCAAAAAAGCAGACGTGCCTCCAGTCCGGATCCTGCGCGAATTCAGGTCCGACGACAGTGCGGAACCGCTCAAGGTGGGCGACCAGATCCTGGTGAACCAGGTGTTCCATCCCGAAGACAAGGTGGATGTCGTGGGCATCAGCAAGGGGCGCGGTTTCGCCGGGCTGGTAAAGCGGCACCACTTCGGCGGCGGGGCTGCGACTCACGGCTCCATGTTTCACCGCGCTCCCGGATCCATCGGAGCATCGGCGTTCCCGAGCCGCGTGCTGCCGGGGATGCGGGCGGCCGGGCATATGGGCAATGCGCGCGTCACCGTGCAAAACCTGCGCGTAGTGCGCATTCAGGACCAGGAGAATCTGCTGGTGATAAAGGGTGCGGTTCCGGGCCGAAACGGCGGATACGTGATCGTAACCAAGGCTTAGATGAAAGGTCCCGCCGCAGCACGGGGTGGGAGCTCGAGGTTCAGGAATGGCTGAGATTGAAGTAAGAAACCTCGCAAATGAGGTAGTCGGGAAGCTGGAGCTCTCTGACGAGGTCTTCAAAGCCCCGCTGAACGTGCCCCTCATCTGGGAAGCGGTAAAGCACTATGAGGATTCCTTGCGCGCCGGCACCGCGGCGACCAGGAACCGCGGCATGGTGAGCGGGAGCGGCAAGAAACTCTGGCGCCAGAAGGGGACGGGCCGGGCCCGGATCGGCAGCATCCGCAGCCCGCTATGGCGGCACGGAGGGACCGTCCACGGCCCGCAGCCGCGCAGTTATGTCTACGCCTTTCCGCGCAAGAAGATCCGCGGAGCACTGCGGTCGGCGTTATCCGCAAGGTTCAACGAGAACTGCCTGACGGTTGTGGACGCGTTCCAGGTCGAGAGCCCCAAGACCAAAGACCTGCAGAAAGTGCTCCATGGCTTCGGCGCCGGGCGCAAAGTGCTCCTCGTCGACTCGAGCGCAAATCGCAACCTGGAGCTTTCCTCTCGGAATCTTCCCAAGGTGAAGCTTGTGCCGGGCCAGGGAGTCAACATCCACGATGTGGTCAATCATGAGGTGCTCATCTTTTCGAAGGAAGCGATTCTGCAGGTGCAGGAGGTACTGAGCCGATGAAGACAGCACACAGCATCCTGAAACTGCCGTTGATCACCGAAAAGAGCACCTTCGAAAAGGAAAAGCTCCAAACCCTGACTTTCAAGGTGGCGCGCAACGCGAACAAGATCGAGATCAAGAACGCGGTCGAGCAGATATTCAAGGTGAAGGTCGCAAGCGTCCGCACTGCCAACTTTCACGGCAAGGTGCGTCGCCAGGGTCGTTTCTCGGGCCGTAAGCCCGACTGGAAGAAGGCGTACGTGACGTTGAAGAAGGGCGAAAAGATGTTCGAATTCTCCGAGATGGTTTGATCTCGGCAGGAGCTGCTGGAATCATGGCAATCAAGACATACAGGCCCACATCGCCGGCGATTCGGTTTCGGACCACTCTTGATAACAAGGAGCTGTCCGCCGGTCGCCCGCTCAAGCGGCTGACGGAATCGAAGCGGAGAATCTCGGGGAGGAACAACAAGGGGCACCTCACCATCCGGCATCGGGGCGGAGCACACAAGCGCCTGTTCCGGGTAATCGATTTCCTTCGGGAGAAACGCGACATTCCGGCACGGGTCACGACCCTCGAATACGATCCGAACCGCTCGGCGCGCATCGCCCTTCTAACCTACGCGGACGGCGAGAAGCGTTACATTCTGGCCCCTCACGGATTGAAGGAGGGCACCACTGTGGTTGCCGGCGAAGGCGCCGACATTCTGGTCGGCAATGCCTTGCCCCTCAAGAACATTCCGCTCGGCACCATGATTCACAACATCGAGCTCAAGAAGGGGAAAGGCGGCCAGATGGCACGGGCTGCCGGTGTCGCGGCGCAACTTCTGGCCAAGGAAGCCGGGTATGCGCAGATCAAAATGCCCTCGGGCGAAACACGGATGGTGCACCTGGACTGCTACGCGACCATCGGGCAGGTAGGGAACCTGGATCATGAGAACATCTCCATCGGCAAGGCCGGCCGTTCGCGGTGGATGGGCTGGAGACCGACCGTCCGGGGCGTGGCTATGAACCCGATCGATCACCCGCATGGCGGCGGCGAGGGAAAAACTTCGGGCGGACGGCATCCGGTCAGCCCATGGGGTTTGCCGACCAAGGGATATAAAACGCGCAACAACAAGCGAACTCAGCGCTTCATTATCAAGCGCCGGGGCAAGAGATAGGCGGAGTGCATCATGGCAAGATCGGTAAAGAAAGGCCCATTTGTGGATGAGCACCTCTTGAAGAAGGTGCGGATGCTCAGCGGTGCCAGCGGCCGCAATGTGATCAAGACCTGGTCGCGGCGCTCCACAATCACACCGGAGATGGTGGGAGCCACGATCGCGGTGCACAACGGCAAGAAGTTCATCCCGATTTACATCTCCGAGAACATGGTGAGCCACAAGCTGGGAGAATTCGCTCCCACGCGCATCTTCAAGGGGCACACTACAAAGGCCGCTGAAAAGGCGACCGTCGTCAAGACTTAGTATGGAGTTTCGGAAGAGCAGTGATACCGGCCCCCTTGGAGTGCGGCAGCTTGCTGCCGCCTTTCAGGCCGGCCGCTCCACAGCAGCGCGAAACGAGACGCAGCAAGGCTTGCGTTCTCCAAGGAGTTCGTCGCGAATGAAGTTGGTGATCAGCGGGAGGAGAGGGTGAGTGCACGGCGGACTGTAGCGGCAGCAACTTCTTGTTGATTTCGCAGCTGCTGCAACCAGCCGGTCAAAGCCCACTGGATTCGATATGGAAGCTAGGGCGACAGGAAAATACTTAAAGGGATCGCCGCAAAAGGCTCGTTTGGTGATCGACCTTATTCGCGGCAGGAGAGTGCAGGAAGCGCTGGCGATCCTGAAGTTCACGAAGAAGCGTGCCACGCGACCCGTTGAAAAGGTGCTGCTCTCTGCGGTCGCGAACGCCAAAGAGAAGAACGCGACGGCGGACGTCGACTCGTTTATCGTGGAGCGTGCCGTGGTGGATTCAGGCCCGACCAAGTGGCGGCGTCGTGTCCGCCCCGCCCCGATGGGACGGGCTTATCGGCAGCAGCGTCGCTACAAGCACATCACCATCACGATCAAAGGCAAGGATATAGAGGAGTAAGGAGGCATCTTGGGTCAGAAAGTTCATCCTTACGGTTTCAGGCTCGGCATCAACCGGACTTGGCGCTCACGCTGGTTTGCGCGCAAGGATTACGGCGCCCTTCTTCACGAAGACCTCGGGCTGAAGGTCATGCTGAAGAAGAAGTTCGCTCATGCGGGCGTGTCGCGCGTAGAGGTCGAAAGGGCTGCCAACAAGCTAACGATCATCATCTTCACCTCGCGCCCGGGCATCATCGTGGGCAAGAAGGGGAGCGAGATCGAAAAGCTCAAGAAGGATTTGCAGGTGCTCACCGGGCGCGACATCAATCTCAAAATCCAGGAAGTGAACAAGCCCGAGCTGGATGCGCAGCTGGTTTCCGAAGGGATCGCGCAGCAATTGGAGAAGCGCATCGCCTTCCGGCGCGCCATGCGCCGCGCAGTCGACAGCACCCTGCGCTTCGGTGCCAAGGGGATCAAAGTGCGAACCGCGGGCCGTCTGAATGGCGCGGAGATCGCCCGGTCGGAATGGTACCTGCACGGCCAGCTTCCCTTGCACACGATCCGTGCCGACATCGATTACGGTTTCGCCGAAGCCCAAACCACCTACGGTGTCATCGGTGTCAAGGTCTGGATTTACAAGGGCGAGGTGTTTGAGATGCAGAAGCCCGAGCTCGGGCGGTGATCTGTTTAGCAGGAGCAGAAGTACATGTTGATGCCGAAGAAGGTCAAATATCGAAAGCAGCAGAAGGGCAAGCGCCGCGGCAAGGCCTGGCGGGGTGCCGAGGTCACGTTCGGCGACTACGGACTGAAGGCGATGGAATCGGGCTGGGTCACCGACCGGCAGATCGAGGCAGGACGTGTGGCGATCACGCGGTTCATCAAGCGTGGCGGCAAGATCTGGATCCGGGTCTTCCCCGACAAGCCGATCACCAAGAAACCAGCTGAAACCCGCATGGGCAAAGGCAAAGGAGCCCCGGAGGGTTGGGTTGCGGTCGTGCGTCCCGGCAAGATCATCTACGAAATGGAAGGCATCGATGAGAGCGTCGCACAGGAAGCGTTGCGTCTGGCGGCGCACAAGATGTCCATTAAGACAAAGTTCGTGAAACGATTCGGCATGGAGGAAGCATGAAAGCTTCCCAAATGAGGGACATGTCCAGGGAGGACCTGGTTCTGGAAGCAGCCGCACTTCGGGAGCAGCTTTTCAAGCTCCGCTTCCAGGCGGCGGCCGGGCAGCTCGAAAGCGCTTCCCGCATGAGGGTGGTGCGCAAGGATATCGCGCGGGTAAAGACGATCCTCCGTGAGATGGAACTGGCAGACGAGGCCAAGAGGCAAGGGGCAGGGAAATGACGAGTACGGCGCAGAAGGAGCGGGGCATCCGGCATACTCAGGTGGGGGTTGTCACCAGCACGGCGATGCAGAAGACCGTCGCCGTGGAGGTCGACCGATTGGTCCGGCACCCTCTATACAAAAAGACTTTGCGGAAGACGTCGACTTTCCTGGCCCATGATGAGAACAGTTCGTGTCACGTCGGGGATCGGGTGCGCATCATGGAAACCCGCCCTTTGAGTGCACGAAAACGGTGGCGTGTGACGGAAATCCTGTCCAAAGCGACCTAGGGACTGGGATTTTGGATTTTGGATTTTAGATTTTGGATTGAAAGGCAACCAGCCGACTGCCCCAAAATCCAAAATCACAAATCCAGAATCCAAAATTCATTGAGGTAAAGCAGCCATGATACAGATGCGTACCATATTGGAAGTGGCGGACAATTCTGGAGCCCGGAGAATCTCCTGCATTCTGCCGCTCGGTAACCAGGTAGGACACGTCGCCACCCTGGGTGACATCATTACCGCGAACGTGAAGGAGGCCTCTCCTGACGGTACCGTGAAAAAAGGCCAGGTGGTGAAAGCCGTAGTTGTGCGCACCCGCAAGGAACATCGGCGCAAGGACGGCACCTATATCCGCTTCGACGATAATGCGGCCGTACTCATCAATGATCAAAAGGAGCCAATCGGAACACGCGTATTCGGCCCAGTCAGCCGCGAACTCAGGGACAAGGAATTCCTGAAAATCGTGTCGCTGGCTCCGGAAGTGATTTAGTGGCGGTCGAGCGAGGATCGGAACCAATGTACAAAGCGCATATCAGGAAGAACGATCAGGTTTACGTGCTGTTGGGCAAAGACCGAGGCAAGACAGGAAAGGTGCTCAGGGTTTTTCCGGACAAGAACCGTGCGATCGTGGAGGGGCTGAACTTCATCCAGAAGCACACCCGGCCGAACCCGCAAAAAAACGTCAAGGGCGGCATTCTTCCCAAAGAGTCCTCCATCCACCTGTCGAACCTGATGGTGGTCTGCAAGCGCTGCAACAAGCGCGCCCGTGTGGGATTCAACGTGATGCAAGACGGCCGCAAGGCCAGAGTCTGCAAAAAGTGCAACGAGTCAATGGATGAGTAAGGGGCATATCCGGTCATGAGTAGATTGCGTGAGTTCTACAAGAAGGAGGCGGTGCCTGCCCTGACGCGGCAGTTCGGTTACAAGAATGTAATGGCAGTGCCCCGACTGGTGAAGATCAACGTGAACATGGGACTGGGCGAGGCGATCGCCAATGCCAAGATACTCGATACGGCTTCCGAAGAGTTGGCGGCCATCACCGGACAGCGCCCTGTGGTCACCAAAGCCAAGAAGTCGATCGCTGCGTTCAAGCTGCGCCAGGGCATGCCGATCGGCGTAACCGTCACCCTGCGCGGCGACCGCATGTACGAGTTCTTCGACCGGCTGGTCAATACCGCGTTACCCCGCGTGCGCGACTTCCGCGGGGTTTCGACCCGCTCGTTTGACGGGCGCGGCAACTACACTCTGGGATTGCGCGACCAGTTGATCTTTCCCGAGATCGATTACGGCAAAGTTGACAAGGCGCGCGGCATGAACATCACCATCGTGACTACTGCCGCGACCGATGATGAGTCCAGCGCATTGTTGACCCTGATGGGCATGCCATTTGCAAAGAAGGAACAATAGTCTTATGTATTCAGGCAGTGCGCTGCCTGCTTAAGGAGTCACCGTGGCAAGAAATTGCTTGAGGGCAAAGGCCAGATGCGAACCCAAATTCAAGGTGCGCGCCCACAATCGCTGTCAGCGCTGCGGCCGTTCCCGTGGAGTGTATAGAAAATTCCAGCTCTGTCGTATCTGCTTCCGGAATCTGGCGCTGTCAGGTGAAATTCCGGGAGTTACCAAGTCGAGCTGGTAAGAGCATGGCAGGCTGTCAGGTCCGGCGATCGATTGCCGGCGCGTGAAGCCCGTCCCTGGCTGGAGAGTTGAACCTATGAGTATGACCGATCCGATTGCCGATCTGCTGACCCGGGTCCGCAACGCCATCGCCTCGAGACACGAAACGGTCGATATCCCGTCGTCGAAGATGAAGTTGGAGCTGATCCGGATCCTCAAGGAGGAAGGCTATATCTCCAACTATACGGTCTCGAGCGAACAAAAACAGGGTATGATTCGTGTTTACCTCCGGTATGCACCGGGAAGGGTACCGGTGATCAGCACCCTTACCCGGGTGAGCAGGCCCGGGTGCCGCGTCTATGCGGACAAGTCGCGCATCCCCACAGTTCAGGGGGGCATGGGTGTGTGCGTCATCTCCACATCGCGAGGGTTGCTTACGGGCAAGCAGGCTCAGGAAAAGGGGCTCGGCGGCGAGGTGCTTTGCACGATCAGCTGAGAACCATGATTGGATTGCTACGTTAAAGGTGCGTTATGTCGCGAGTTGGCAAGAAACCCATAAAGATACCCAGCGGCGTCAAGATCTCGATCAAGGATGGGATGCTTGAGGTTGAGACCAAAAAGACGAAGCTCACCAGCCCGATTCCGCCCGGCATTCACTTCAAGATTGAAGGCAACGAGCTCCTGGCTTCCCGGGATTCGGACGAAAAACCGTATCCTGCCTATCACGGGCTGGCGCGCGCTCTGGCCGCCAACAACGTCCGCGGTGTCACGGAGGGCTTCAGCAAAATGCTCGACATCGTTGGGATCGGGTTCAAAGCAGAAGCCAAACCGAAGGCGGTCACCTTCAGTCTGGGCTATTCGCATCCGATCGAGTTCCCCATCCCCGAGGGCATTGCCGTCAAGGTGGAAAAGCAGCCGAGAACGATCCAGAACTACGTTGCGACCTTGACCATTTCGGGGGCGAACCGGCAGCTGGTCGGACAGGTGGCGGCGGACATCCGCGCTCTGCGCAAACCCGATGCCTACAAAGGCAAAGGCATCCGCTACGCCAGCGAAACGGTCCGGCTTAAGGTCGGAAAGAAGGGTGCGTAATGATCACTCCAATTGACCGCGCCTACGAACGCGGCAGGATTCATATGAGAATTCGCCGGAAGCTTTCCGGCACCGGGGAACGGCCGCGATTGTGCGTCTATCGGAGCTTGACCCACATCTATGCCCAAGTCGTCGATGATCTTTCCGGCAAGACCCTGGTTGCTGCCTCCACCCTCGAGTCCGAGGTGTGCGGTGATAGGAAAAAGGCGGGGAACATCGGTGCGGCCAAACTGGTCGGCAAGGCGATTGCCGAACGGGCGCAGGCCAAGGGGATCAAGGCGGTCGTTTTCGACCGCGGCGGCTACCTTTACCACGGCCGCGTCAAGGCTTTGGCGGAAGCGGCCCGCGAAAGCGGTTTGAAGTTCTAGGAGGGAGCTTGGAAAGAATCGATGTGACTGGGCAGGAGTTGAAGGACCAGGTCGTGTCCATCAACCGCGTTACCAAGGTCGTCAAGGGGGGCAAAAACCTGAGCTTCAGTGCCCTCGTGGTCGTAGGCGACCAGAACGGGCTGGTCGGGTATGGCATGGGAAAGGCAAAAGAGGTCCCTCAAGCCATCCGCAAAGGCGTGGAACAGGCGCGCAAGAACCTGATTCGGGTCCCCTTAAGTGGGCGCACGATCCCTCACGCCGTCGTCGGCCGCTACGGAGCTGGAAGAGTGATGCTTAAACCCGCATCCGACGGGACGGGGGTGATCGCGGGTGGGCCGGTTCGGGCCGTGGTTCAATCCGCCGGCATCTCCAACATTTTGACCAAATCTCTGGGGAGCACCAACCCGCACAACGTGGTGAAAGCAACCTTCGAAGGGCTGAAAAACCTGAGGGAGCCGGCCGCAGTCGCCAAACTGCGCGGCAAGCAGGTCGAGGAAATATGATTATGAAAGGCACCAGGCAAGACAAACCCGCCGGGGGTGCGATGCTGCGGATCAAGTACATCCGCAGTGCCATCGGGACGCCCCCGAAGCACAAGCTGATCATCAAGAGCCTCGGTTTCAAGCGCCTTAATCAAGTCGTGACCAGGGTGGATACTCCGGCCGTCCGCGGGATGGTGGCCCAGATTCCCCACCTGGTCGCGATTCTGGATTCGGAATAGGGTGAGCGAAGATGGCACTGACATTGAACAGTTTATCGCCGGCGCGAGGCGCCAATCGCAAACCGAAGCGCGTGGGGCGGGGGATCGGCACCGGCCACAGCAAAACCGCGACGCGCGGCTATAAAGGGCAGAAGTCCCGCTCGGGGACTTCGATTCGCCCCAGCTTTGAAGGCGGCCAGATGCCGTTGCACCGGCGCCTGCCCAAGCGCGGCTTCCACAACTTGTTCCGCAAGGAATATGCGATCGTGAATCTGGAAAGCCTGGCCAAATTCGAGGCGGGGGCAAAAGTCGGTCCCGAGATCCTCAAGGAGAAGGGGATTATCAACAACCTCAAGGACGGCCTCAAGATCCTGGGCTCGGGCGAGTTGCTGCACGCAATCCACGTGCGGACGCATCGGATCAGCAAAAGCGCGCTGGATAAGATTCAGAAAGCGGGTGGCACAGTCGAAATGATCGCCAGGCAGGAAAAAACTTCGGCGTAGGCCGGATGGTTGAAAAACAATGCCAGAAGAAAGAAGTCCGTTTTTCAGTTCAATAAAAAATATCGCCAGCATTCCGGACCTGCGCAAACGGGTGCTGTTTATGCTGGGATTGCTCGCCGTCTACCGCCTCGGCGCATTCATTCCGACGCCCGGCATCAACCACGACGCCCTCGATGTTTTGTTCAATTCTCAATCGGGAACCGTTTTCGGCTTGCTCGACATTTTCTCCGGCGGCAACCTCCGGCGCTTCAGTATCTTTGCGCTCGGCATCATGCCTTACATCACGGCGTCCATCATTCTTCAGCTGGCGACGGTCGTGGTCCCCTACCTGGAAAAGCTTTCCAAAGAAGGCGAGCTGGGGCGCAAGAAAATCACCCAGTATACGCGCTACCTGACGGTGGTTCTGACCTTGTTCCAGGGCTTCATGACCGCGATCGCGCTTGAGAAATCCGCCGGTACCGGCCCGTCCATCGTGCAGAATCCGGGCTGGGGCTTCCGGCTCATGGTTATGATCACGCTGACTACCGGAACCGCCTTCATCATGTGGGTGGGAGAGCAGATCACTGAAAGAGGGATAGGCAACGGGATCAGCTTGATCATCTTTGCCGGGATTGTCGTGGGTTTGTTCCACGCTATTAATGTGATTGTGACCAACCTGCAGCAGCATACCTGGACCCTCTTTACGGTGATTATCCTGCTGGTGGTGATGATCCTCACTGTTGCGGCCGTGGTATTCGTGGAGCGCGGGCAGAGGAAGATCCCCGTCCAGTACGCCAAGCGGGTCGTCGGTCGCCGGGTCTACGGCGGGCAGGCTACCCACCTGCCGCTGCGGGTCAACTCCGGCGGTGTAATTCCGGTGATCTTCGCGGCATCGATCGTGTCCATTCCTTCGACACTCGGCATGATGTTTCCGCAGACGTTCCTGAAGAGTCTCCAGATGCAGCTCGCCCAGGGGATGCCCCTGTACAACCTGCTCTACATCACCGGGATCATCTTCTTCTGCTTCTTCTACGTCAGCATCATCTTCAATCCCATGGAGGTGGCGGACAATATCCGGAAGTACGGCGGCTACATTCCGGGGATACGGCCGGGGAAGCGGACGGCGGAATACATTGACCGGATCCTGAGCCGCCTCACGGCGGCAGGCGCCATTTATCTCGTGCTCGTCTGCCTGCTGCCCGAATTCCTGATTTCAGGATTCAAGGTTCAGCCGATCCCCCTGATCGGTCCCAGGCTCGACGACTGGCTGACCAGCGCGGGGCTGAGCGTCATTACCACCGGGCTCGGCGTAACCTTCTATTTCGGCGGTACTTCATTGCTGATCGTTGTCGGCGTGGCCATGGATACGGTCCAGCAGGTCGAATCGCAATTGATCATGCGTCACTATGACGGGTTCTTGAAAAAAGGCCGGATTCGCGGCCGCAGGGGGTGATTCGTACTCCGGACGGCGATCTTATGGCGAGAAGAGCACTGATATTGCTGGGCCCGCCGGGCGCCGGTAAGGGGACACAGGGACGCATGCTGGCGGCTCGCTATGGGTACCCCGGCATTTCCACGGGCGATGTGCTCAGGGAAGCGGTAAGAAGGCAGACCGATTTGGGGAAAGAGGCCCAGAAGGTGATGGAGGCGGGGGAGTTGGTTCCCGACAGCCTCGTGGATGAGATCGTCAAGACGCGTCTTGCGGAAGAGGATTCGCAGCACGGGTTTATCCTGGACGGGTACCCGCGCACGCTCCTCCAGGCTGAGTTCTTTGAGAAACTGGCTGCCCAGGAGCGCATCGATATCGTGGCCATCGGCATCATGGTGGATGACGAGATCCTGGTCGACCGACTTTCGGCGCGCTGGAACTGCCCCCGATGCCATCGAATCTATAACGCGGGCTTGCATCCGACCCGCCAGCCGGGACGCTGCGACGAATGTGGTGCGGCCCTGACACAGCGCAAGGACGATCGGCCCGAGGTGATCCGAGAGCGGCTTCAGATCTATCATCAGGCGACGCGGCCATTGATTGATTTTTATCGGCGGCGCGGGCAGTACCTGGAAGTGAATGGAGAGGGGGAGGTAGACCAGATTTTCGGCTCAATCGTCGAAGTCCTGAATGGAGAGGAACAGAATCGCACCGCATCCTTGTAACCGGCGGCGCGGGATGTCATATGCCCAAAGAGGATGCAATCGAGGTCGTGGGGACGGTAGTGGAAACACTGCCGAACGCCATGTTCCGCGTGGAGCTCGAAAACAAGCACATGGTCCTGGCACACGTGTCGGGGAAGATGCGCAAGAATTTCATCCGCATCCTGCCCGGGGACAAGATCCTGGTCGAACTGTCCCCTTATGATTTGACCCGGGGGCGCATCGTCTACCGGTATAAGTAGCCCGCGAGTCGATTCCTGGGGAATCAACTCCGGCGTGCGACGTGAAGTATCGAGGGAGTTTGGGTAGGCGTATCGCCGTGGAGTGACTGTCATGAAAGTGCGTGCATCGGTTAAAAAGATCTGCGTTAAATGCAGGGTAGTCCGCCGCAGGGGAGTGGTGTACATTCAGTGCCCCAATCCCAAGCACAAGCAACGACAGGGTTGAGGCCGGCGCCTCACTCAGCTTTAGGGAGGTAAACTTTGGCTAGAATTGCGGGAGTGGATCTGCCACTGAACAAGCGGGTGCAGATCGGGCTCACATACATCTATGGAATCGGCAGGAGCCGGGCGACGAAGATCTGCGAAGAGGCAAAAGTCGATGTTGGCACCAAGGTAAAGGATCTTACCGAAGATCAGGCCGTCCGCATCCGAAACATCATCCAGAGGGACGGCATGGTCGAAGGCGATCTGCGCAAAGCTGTTTCCATGGATATCAAACGGCTCATGGAAATAGGTTGCTACCGCGGCTTGCGTCACCGCCGCGGTTTGCCCGTGCACGGGCAGCGGACCCACACCAACGCGCGCACCCGCAAGGGGCCGCGCCGGATCGTCGGTAAGAAGTAGCACGCCGGCATCGAAGTGGGATCGGAATCGTTTCCGGGCCGGACCGGATCAGGAGTGAATCAATGGCGGAAAAGGTAAAAAAGACAGGGAAGAAGAAGACCGGAAAGAAGCGCGAAAAGCTCACCATCCCGAGCGGGATCGCCCACATTCTGGCGACCTTCAACAATACCATCATCAGCATCACCGACCTCGAGGGGAACCTTCTTACCACATCGAGTGCCGGAGCCGTCGGTTTCAAGGGATCGCGCAAGGGCACTCCGTTCGCTGCGCAACAGGCGGCCACGACCGCGGCAGCCGGCGCCAAGGACTACGGCATGCGCTCACTGCAGGTTTACCTCAAGGGGCCCGGCGCCGGCCGCGAGTCCGCCGTCCGGGCACTTCAGGCGGCGGGGCTCGAGGTGAAGAACATCCGCGATATCACCCCGATTCCCCACAACGGCTGCCGGCCGCCCAAGCGTCGCAGGGTTTAGAGTCTGGAGGTCGTCCGGGCTCCCGCGTGCGGTCCCGGACGGAAAGTTCGAAAGAGGAGAAAAAATTTGGCTAGATATCGCGAAGCAAAATGTCGGCTCTGCCGCCGGGAAGGAATGAAGCTCTTTCTCAAAGGAGACCGATGCTTCAAAGACACGTGCGGGATTGAAAAGCGCAACTTTGCTCCCGGCCAGCATGGACGTGATCGGCGTCCGAAACCGCTGGTCGGCTACGGTCTGCAGCTGCGCGAGAAACAGAAGGTGCGTCGCATCTACGGTGTCCTCGAGCGTCAGTTTGCCAATTACTTCGGAAAAGCCGAGAAGAAGAAGGGAATCACGGGTGAGACGCTTCTGCTCAATCTGGAACGCCGGCTGGACAGCGTTGTCTGCCGCCTGGGCTTTGCCACTTCGCGGGATCAGGCGCGCCAGCTGGTCAACCATGGAAACGTTCTCGTCAACGGGAAGAAAGCGGATATCCCCTCGCTGGCCGTCCATGCCGGCGACGTCATAACTCTGCGGGAAAAGACCAAAAAGGTCCAGCAGATCCAGGACTCCGTTGCGACGGTGGGAGGGCGCGGTGGTGTGCCGGCCTGGCTCGAGCTGGATGCTGCAAACCTGAAGGGCACGGTGGTGGCCTTACCGAAACGCGACGATCTGCAGATGCCTATCGATGAGCAATTGATCGTCGAACTCTACTCGAAGTAGAGACGGAACCGGACACGTGACAAATGGCGAATGACGAATGACGAGTGAAAAAAGCTTCCTCCGTCATCTGTAGTGGTTCCATCACTGGAGAAGATTATGACAAAAGGGTTCCAGAAGCCTAAAAGACTGATTTGCGACCTCGAGACACTGAGTCCGACCTACGGACAGTTCTATGCTCAGCCGTTTGAGCGCGGATTCGGCACGACGATCGGTAACGCCCTGCGCCGGGTCCTGCTTTCGTCGATAGAAGGGGCGGCGATAACGGCGGTCAAAATCGAAGGGGTGCTGCACGAGTTCACCCCCATCCCCAATGTGACGGAAGACGCCACCAACATCATCATGAACCTCAAGCAGATCCCGATCCGGCTGAAAGTGGCGCACGAGAAGACCGTTTATCTTGAGACCGATCAGCCGGGCGAAGTCAAGTCAGGCAACATTACCCTCGACCCGGATGTCGAGATCCTGGATCCGAATGTTCACGTCGCGACCATCGGTGAAGGTGGGTTGCTGAAAATCGAGATGCGCGTCAAGAACGGCCGCGGCTACATTCCCGCCGACGAGAACTTCGAAGAGGACCTGCCGATCGGATACATTCCGCTCGACAGCGTTCATTCGCCCATCAAGCGGGTCAATTACAGCGTCGAAGCCGCCCGGCTCGGGCAGACGACCGATTACGACAAGCTGGTTCTCGATGTGTGGACCAACGGATGCATTCGTCCGCAGGACGCCATCGCTCAAGCCGCGAAGATCATGAAGGACCACATGTTCATCTTCATCAACTTCGAGGAGCAGCCCGAGGAAGAGGAAGAGGAAGTCGATCGCGACGCCGAGCGCTTGTTCGACAACCTCAAGCGCTCCGTGGAGGAGCTGGAACTCTCCGTGCGCTCCTACAACTGCCTCAAGAACGCCGATATCAAAACCATCGGAGAGCTTGTTCAGAAGACCGAAGCCGAGATGCTCAAGACCAAGAACTTCGGTCGCAAGTCCCTGAACGAGATCAAGGAAATACTCTCGGAAATGGGCTTGTCATTCGGCATGAAGCTTGGCGATGACGGCAAGCCTCTGCCCGCCCCCAAGCCGGAGTGACAGGGGAGATTATCGTAGCAAATCGGAGATCGTATTCATGAGACATCGAAATGCGGGCAGAAAGCTGGGACGTAAAACCCCCCATCGGATAAGCATGTTCCGCAACATGGTAACCTCGCTCCTCGACAAGGAGCGTATTCGCACTACTTTGCCCCGCGCCAAAGAGGTGCGCCCCATCGCAGAACGCATGATCACCCTGGGCAAGCGCGAATCACTCCACGCACGGAGGCAGGCTCTGGCTTTTGTGAAGGATCCCGACGTGGTCTCCAAACTCTTCAAGGACCTGGCACCGCGCTTTGCCCAGCGCAACGGCGGCTACACCCGCATCATCCGTTTGGGTTTCAGACAGGGCGACGGCGCCCAGATGGCCATTCTCGAACTGGTCGGGAGCGGATACAAGGCTCCCAAGGGCGAGGAGAAGAAGGGCGGCAGGAAAGCGAAGAAAGCGGAGAAACAGAAGCCCGCGGACGAACCTAAGGAATAAGTGATGAGTCCTGAGTGATGGGTGCGAGGCTGGATGCCTTGAGCCTTTTACTTGTCACTGATCTCTCACCAATTTTCCCCGATCCCCAATGCAACTTTTAATGCTTTTCTCGTACCATGAATTTTGAAAAGGTCCCTCAGGCAAAACTTCCCACGCGTCTGGGAGATTTCACCATCTACGGCTTTCGCGACCCTGAAACCGGGGAAGAAGCCGTTGCGCTGGTTGCCGGCGACCTCGCCGCAGCCGGCGCCGTACTGGTCCGGATTCATTCCCAGTGCCTGACGGGCGATGTTTTTGCCTCCGAGCGGTGTGATTGCGGCGATCAGCTGCACGAAGCCATGCGCATCATTTCCGAGGCCGGGCGCGGAGTGCTCGTCTACCAGCTGCAGGAGGGGCGCGGCATCGGGCTGACCAACAAAATCCACGCCTACGAGCTTCAAGATCAAGGCATGGACACCGTTGCTGCCAACATCGAATTGGGATTCCAGGCTGACCTGCGTGAATACCGCCTCCCGGCGGAGATCCTGAAATATCTCGGCGCGAACCGTATCCGGTTGCTCTCGAACAATCCGGATAAGGTTCTTGGCCTGGAAAAGGCGGGGGTCCGGGTCGAAGAACGCGTATCCCTCGAGATCTCGCCCAACTCCTCGTCTCAGGAATACCTCAAGATCAAGAAGGAAAAGCTCGGCCACCTCCTCTCGAAAGTCTGAAAATCACTTTCGATTTTGGATTTTGGATTCTGGATTTTGCGGTAAGATCAGGCCGCGCATGATACGCTCCCGAAGGAGTTTCCGGCGAGGGCGGGCGCTTGCCCGTTTGCTCAGAATTCGGTTCCCGGGGCGTTCAGTTACTCCGGATTCTCAGGTTGTCCGCATGCGCTGCTGAAAATGGGCTGAATCCGGTTTCCACCGGCTGCCGAGTTTGAAGGCCACCCCTGGAATCGGTTCTGTTTTCGAGTCTGAGGAGATCGAAATGAGTCTTGGGAAGAGGATCCCACTTCTCACGCTTTTCTTCCTGATCCTTTTTATTCCCATTTCTGCGGCGGTAGCACAAGTCCATCCATCCGCGGAGTTTGATCCGCACAAGATCATCGTCAAGTTCAAGCAGGATTCGAGGATGTTGGCGAGAAACGCCTCGGGCACTCAAATAGCACGACTCGAACGGTTGACGCCGATCAAACTCGACGCGGGAACACGAATCAATCCCCTTCCCGGAGGAGTCGAGCGCATCTTCGTGGCTCAGCTTGCCGAGGGCGCCAACCTGGAAGAGGTGCTGAGAGACCTGGCGGCCAACCCGGAGGTGGAATACGCAGAGCGTGATTACATCGGACAGGCCGACGGCTCAGGACCGCTCGCGCGCGCCGGCACGAGCCCTGCTATGACGGTGCCGAATGATCCGGATTTCTATTGGCAATGGGGGCTGCAGAACAAGGGACAACTATCACCCCCAGGGAAGCCCGGAATCGATGTCGACGCTCCGGCCGCATGGGATATTACAACTGGGGACAGCAATATCATTCTGGCCTTTCTGGACACCGGAATTGCCCTGAATGCTCCCGACTTCGCAGACAGAATCATTCCCGGCTACAATTTTATTAACGAAAGCACCCTCCCTGCCGACGACCGAGGCCACGGAACGGCGGTCGCCAGCATCGCGGCTGCGACGGGAGGAGACGGCAATACCATTGCAGGGATGAACTGGAAATGCCGCATCCTCCCCGTCAAGATCCTGGATTCAACCGGCCACGGCAGCTACTCTGCGTTTGCTCAGGGGATCATATTCGCAGTCGGTCAACGCGCCCGGGTAATCAATATCAGCGCCGGGGGGACCGAGCCCAGCCAGGCTCTGTCAGATGCGGTAGCCTACGCACAGATGAACGGCGTCAACATTGTTGCCTCGATGGGGAACACCAACGTCGAAGCCCCCGAATATCCTGCGGCAATCCCGGGCGTGATTGCAGTCGGGGCGATCAACAACCGGGGCGAGAGAGCAGCGCCGTTCTTCGGCAGCTCGACTAGCGGCAGCAATTATGGCAATCACATAGCTTTCGTGGCGCCGGGGGACTCGATCATGGCGCTCGATTTCCCCGCATTCGGGGAAGCGGACTGGTTTTATGGAACTTCAGCGGCCGCGCCCTTCGTCAGTGGACTCATCTCGTTGATGCTCGCCGTCAATCCCGGGCTCAGCTGCCAGCAGGTATATGACGCCCTCAAGGTAGGCGCCCGGGATCAGATCGGGCCTGCGAACGAGGATGGTCCGGGTTGGGACAAGTACTTTGGATGGGGGCTGATCGACGCATATCAGTCTCTGCTGGCAGTACCGGGTGCCGATAACACATTTTTTGCCCAGGCTGCCGTCGGGGGCGGATACGCGACCACCTTTACATTTACGAATACCGGGGCCGAAGCAACCTCAGGCATTCTCATTTTGACGGGCGAGGACGGCAAGCCGCTGAGCGCCGGTTTGTCGTCGACAGGATACATGGACACGGTAGCCTCCTCCTTTCCAATCAGGATCCCTCCCGGGGGCACCCAGAGCATCACGGCAAGTGCCGTGAACCAGGGAGACCCAGCCGGCACAGGCTGGGCGCGCGTTCTGAGTTCAGGCGGCTCCCTGCAGGGGGTCGCAACGTTCCGGCAAATGAATGGCAGTGAGCTGAAAACCGTCGTCGGAGTTCTGTCTGCGGATGCGACCAGCTCTGCAATGATTCCCATCGATGACGACCACACCCTCGGCACTCAAAGCCGCGCCACCGGTTACGCCGTGGCGAATCCCGGCAACGAGGCGATTTACATCCGGCTGGCTTTGATCAACACGGATGGATCGCCTGCCTCCAGAACAATCGACCCGCCGGCCCTGAATCCTCTTTTGCCCGGCTGCCATGTTGCCCGCTTCCTCTGGGAAGATCTGGGCGATCAGAACCTGCAATTCAAAGGTACGATGGTATTGACCGCGCAGGGGGCAAAGACGTTCTCCGTCGTAGCACTCGTATTGAATCAGGGGCTCTATACGGCAATTCCCGTAATTCCCGCGGCACAGTCGGGCCCTGCTGCCACGACTAACTTTTTCGCACAGGTCGCCATCGGGGGCGGATACAGCACGATTTACACACTTCTGAACACCGGTTCACAGGCAGTCTCGGGCAGCCTGATTCTTACGGCGGACGATGGCAAACCTCTGAACGCGCTTTTCATTTCGCCCGGCAATCCGGATCAGGTTGCCTCCTCCTTCCTGGTCAGCATACGTCCCGGGGGGACGCAGCTGGTTACGGCCGGCGCCTTGAGCCCGGGGGATCCCGCCAGAGCAGGGTGGGCGCGCGTTGAAAGTTCAGGCGGTTCCGTGCAGGGGGTGGCGACATTCCAGCTCAGGAATGAGAACGTCCTCGGCACCATCGTGGGAGTCCTCTCGGCGGCGGCCACGAAAGCCGCAACAATTCCGGTTGACGACGACCGTACCCTGGGCGCACAGAGCCGCCTCACCGGTTATGCAGTGGCAAACCCCGGCAAGGAAGACATCAATATCAAGCTTGTGCTGGTCAATCCGGACGGATCGTTCTCCAGAGAAGTCTATCCCCCGGGTTTAAATCCTCTGAGGCCTGGCAGCCACGTGCCACGATTCCTCTGGGAAGACCTGAACGACCCCAACCTGCGGTTCAAGGGGTCGATGGTTTTGATCGAACGGGCGGCCAAGACATTCTCGGTTGTTGCGCTGATGCAGAATCAGGGGCTCTACACGGCTATTCCCGTAATACCAGCCAAAGCGCCCGGCATCCAATGAGTCCGGAACCGGACATGGATCCCGGGTCCCCCCGGCATGCTTGCTGAATGCCGTCCCGGGCGCATCAGCTTACTGGTTGCCGATCTGTGCCAGGAGTTCGTTGGCTCTTGCAGTCAGGGGGTGGCCGGGGTACTTTTTCAAAAAAGCCTGAACCTGCTCGCGAGCTTCCGGGCGTTTGCCTGCTCGCAAAAGCACCTGGCCGGCGAGAATGAAACTGCCGGGCACCACGTTGCTGTCGGGAAAATCCTTGCGCAGGCGGTCGAGAGCGGCCAGGCTGCCTTCCACATCGGACCGGTCCGCTTTGCATACAGCCAGGTAAAACATCGAAGCGTCCGTTTTTTTGGACTTGTTCTGCGGATCTCTCTGAATGATCTGGGCGAAATGTCCTTCTGCTTCCGTGTAATTGGAGCGGCTGAAGAGTCCGTAGCCCAGCTTGAAGCGCAGCTCGATATTCTCCTGATCACGGATCAGCGCCGTTCTGAGGTTTCCCAGCGACTCAGGGTCGGCGAGCACTGCTTTCAATTTGTCGATAAACTCCTGGGCTGGATAATATTCCTCAAGCCTCGTAAACTCCTCTCCCGAGGATGTCATCAGCATCACTGTGGGCAAGCCACTAACTCTGAACTTCTTGGCCAGCGCAATGCCGTCCCCATCCTTTTCGATGTCGAGTTTTAGAAAAACATATCGACCGCTCAAGGCGATCACGGCTGGCTGCGCCCAGGTTTCCTTTTCCATTATTTTGCACCACGGGCACCAGTCGGCAACCATTTCGGCTATGATCATCTTATGTTCGGAGGATGCCTGTCCAAGCGCCGCCGAGAGGCTGCGGAGCCACTGGATTTCGGCTTGTGCCGATGGATAAGAAAGCCCGGAGCCCGGGAGGAAGATAAGTAAGCAAATGGCAGCAACTGTCGTTCGGAGCCCGAAGCTCATGGATTCCTCCCGGATTTCCGATGCCCTCTAGCGAGGGAAGGTTTTGGTCAGTTCAATGTCGTCCGGTGTACCCTGCTTGCCGTCGGGCCCTGCGGAAATGAGGCGGATCGCGTCGGAGCCCAGGCGGAAAGCGGCCAAGGGATGTTTCCATGCATCCTCGCGGATCAACGGCGATAGATAAAGCGGGTAGAGAGCATCCGACAATCCGATGTAGTCTTTGAATTCCGGCAGACGGCCGTTTTTCTGCCGGTAGGCTTCGGTTGCGGCCGCGATTTTCTCGAGAGACTGCCGGGTCTCGTCAATTTTGACCTGCTGCAGGGCTCGCATGATGTCGTTCACTTTTTCCCACTGCCCATGGCCCACGCGGACCTCGCAAACCACCCACTCGCTGCCACTCCTCTGCAGGCGGAACGCGGAATGGAGCTGTGTTTCCACGACCGCCTCGCTCGACCCCACCTGTGTGACCGACAGCACTTCGAGGTCTGCCTTCGTCAGCGCGTCGGCAGGAGAACCGACAATCACGTCGCGAGCTGTTTTTTTGTTGACCGCCCGTCCGCCGCATCCGTTAGGTAAGAAGGACAGACCGATCAAACCGGCGTACCAACAGAGACGGCTGAAATTTCGCATTGGCCAAATCTATAGCAAACCTCAGACCATTGCAATGATGCCCGACAGAAACCACGGGAAAGGAGTTTAGATTTTGGATTGCGGATTTTGATTTGGAACATGCCTGGATTGGTCCCAGGTGAACCACCTCAACCAGTTCAAAATCCAAAATCGATAAATCGGAGACTATAATGAGCTTATGCCAAATTCCGCGGACGTGGCTGAACGCAAGACGATGAGTCTGGATGCATCGGTTCAATACCTGAAGGGCGTCGGCCCAAAACGTGCCGAGGAACTTGCGGCGCAGGGCATCCGCACGGTCGGCGACCTGCTTGACTATCCTCCCTTCCGCTACGAAGATCGCACCGAATACCGCCCCCTGCGATCGCTGCGCGAAGGAGAGTGGGTCCTGACCCGGGGTCAAATCTGCAGCGTGGGGGGATTTGAAACGCGCCGCCGCAGACTTTCGGTGTTCGAGATCCTGGTGCGCGACGGGACCGCGAGCGTCGAACTCAAGTTTTTCAATCAACCCTACCTGCGCAACGTCTATCGGCAGGGAATGAAACTCGTCATTTATGGCCAGGTGAAGCGTGATACCTACGCCCGCGGAGCGCTCTGCTTCACTAATCCCGAGTGCGAAGTGCTCGAGGAGGAGTCTGCCGGAATCTCCGTGCACTCAGGGCGCGTGGTGCCGATTTATCGCAGGCTGGGCGCCCTGCGAGCCCGGGCGCTGCGCCAGATCCTTTATAGGGCGGTCGGTGGCATGCCGCCGGAAACGGTCGATCCGCTGCCTCCCTACCTTCGCCGCCAGTACCGCCTCCTCCCCCGGGCCAGGGCTCTGGCGCTGATCCATTTCCCGGAACTGCGGGCAACTGCTCCCGATGCGCGTGCCGCAGAAATGGAGATGCTGAACCGTGGCCTCTCGCCGGCCCACAAACGCATGATCTTCGAAGAACTTTTTCAGGCTCAGGTCGGTGTCGGGCTGGTGCGTGAAAGCCGGACACGTGTCCTGAAAGAAAGAAAGCTGCGCCTGGGTGAAGAGGTGCGGCGGGCGATCAAAAAGATCCTTCCGTTCCATCCGACCGTTGCGCAGAAACGCGTCCTGAAGGAGATTGCGGAGGACATGTGCTCGCCGCGCCCCATGAGCCGCCTGCTGCAGGGGGATGTCGGATCGGGGAAGACGATCGTCGCCGCGCAGGCTGCGATCATCGCCGTGGAGAACGGATTCCAGGCGGCGATCATGGCCCCTACGGAAATCCTGGCCGAGCAGCATTATTTCAATTTTCGCAGGCTTCTGGCACCGCTCCGTTACCCGATGGACATCCTCAGGGGCAGCCTGCCCGCAAAGGAGAAGCGGGGGGCACTGGAGCGCATCCGCAGCGGCGAGACGCGCGTCGCAATCGGGACGCACGCGCTCATCCAGGAAGGGGTGGAGTTCCGGAATCTGGCATTGGTCGTCGTCGATGAGCAGCACCGCTTTGGGGTCATCCAGCGCAATGTCCTAAAAAGCAAGGGGAAGTTGCCTGACATGCTGGTCATGACCGCCACCCCCATTCCCCGCTCACTGGCGCTGACCTTGTATGGCGACCTGGAGGTCTCGGTGATCGACGAATTGCCGCCCGGCCGCCGGCCCATCCAGACGCGCTGGATCCAGGGAAAGGAACGCGCCGAGGCATTTGACGAGATGCGCAGGGTAGCGGCAGAGGGGCACCAGGTCTACGTGGTCTATCCGCTGGTGGAGAAGACCGAGAAGTCTGACCTGCGCGCCGCCACCCAGATGGCCGCACAGCTCCAGGAAAAGATCTTCCCCGATCTGCGCGTCGGCCTGCTGCACGGGAAGATGAAGAGCGTCGAGAAAGACCAGATCATGAACGCTTTTGCGGCTGGAGAAATCCAGATCCTGGTGGCGACGACCGTAATCGAAGTGGGGGTGGATGTCGCCAACGCCACCCTCATGGTGATCGAGCATGCCGAACGATTCGGCCTGGCGCAGCTTCATCAATTGCGCGGGCGCGTGGGACGCGGCGCCGCGCAGTCGCTGTGCCTTCTGATCGGCAACGCCCGCGGCAACCCTGAAGCCCAACGCCGCCTGGAAATCATGTGCGAGACCAACGACGGCTTCCGCATTGCCGAGGTCGATCTCGAGCTGCGCGGGCCCGGTGAGATTGTGGGAACGCGCCAGTCGGGCATGCCCGTGTTTAAGTATGCGAACCTGGTCCGGGACCGGAAGGCGTTGGAGATCGCCCACACGGAAGCACAGCGGTTCATCCGCATGCTGAAGACCAATGCCGATGAAGAATGCCGCCGTATCGGGGCGCTGATACGGGAGCGGTGGCGCGACCGCTACGACATTGCATTGGCAGGATGAAGGGCATCATGCGCATCATCTCCGGCAGGTTTCGTGGAAGAAGGTTGAAGGGCCCCCGCGGCGCGGCTCTGCGCCCCACCGGCGATCGTCTCAAGGAAACACTGTTCAACATTCTCGGAACCCGAGTCAGCGGAGCCATCGTTCTAGATGTTTTCGCCGGCACCGGGGCAATCGGGCTCGAGGCGATCAGCCGGGGCGCGCAGGAAGCCGTTTTCATCGAGGCGAGCCAAGAGGGTGCGCAGCTGATCCGGCAGAATGCCGACTTGTGCGGCGTCACCTCCGGATACCGCATCCTCCATGGAGATGCTTTTACGTCCTTCCGCGCGCTGGCTCGCGAAGGCTTCCGGGCGGATATTACCTTTCTCGATCCTCCCTATCAGTGGGGCCCCTACTGCGACCTGCTCGAGACCCTGTTCCGCGTCGGCATCTCCATGCCGGAATCGCAAGTCGTGGTCGAACACCACCGGAGAGCCGAGCTGCCGGAATCGGGGCTCGGTTTCCGGCGCGTCCGTACCGTGCACCAAAGTGACAAGTGTCTCAGCTTTTACCAAAGGACCGAGTGCTGAGTGCCGGCTTGCGAATAACAGTAGCGTGCGGATCAAGCCCCGCCCCCCTCATCATTCGTGACTCACTACCCATCCCTTTCATCTCTCCCGCCCCATGCAGGCCGGAGAGCTTCGGAGAGGTTGAGTGCACGTATGACAGTAATGTCCGAATAGAACTTCAACTTTCCACTCAGTACTCGTCACTTTCCTTCTTGCGATTCTCAACTATCTGAAGGACTTCCGAGAGGCGCTGGTGCAGTAGTTGGGCTTCGCCCCTGGACTTGCGGTCCTCCGCGGGCAGGGGCTCCCTCAGCAGGTCCAGGACCTGGGGCCAGCAGAACCGCCTTCCATAATTCCGGCTGTAATAACGGCGGATTTCCCTGACGCACTTGCGCATGCGGTCCTCTGTTTCCAGATATTGGCGCCAGCGCTCGCGCGGCGTTGCTTTGCTTTCCGAAGCGATCGCCACTGCGAGGCGCGACCGGGCTCTCTCCATGGCGAAAAGGAGTTCGCGGTAGAGGAGATGGTCTCTGCTTCTGACGGGTTCCCCCCTGATCACATTCTCTCCCGCTCAAATTCCCTGAAATGGCAGCGGCCCACCCGAAACAATACTGACGCGACGACCGTCCCTCTCTATCTAACGGTCCATGGAGCTTTTGAGCCAAGAAATCATGGATGCCGGCGATTGCGGGAAAATGGACCTCTCAGCCATCGTGGAAAGCTTGATGCTCCATCATCGGGGCAGGTGGCTCAGGTTCGTCCAGAGGATGGTGGAAAACCGGGCGGATGCCGAGGACGTCCTGCAGGAAGCGGTGCTGAAAATGCTTGTGCGCGACCGGCACTTTTATTCACCCGATCAGGCCAGGATGTATCTGGGGCGCATCATCTGCAACACGGCCATTGAGCTCTATCACACGCGCAAGCGCAATCGCCGGCAGTATCGCCCGCTGCATGAACATCTGCTGCCAGCGCCCAATTGCGGGGAACCGCTATGCTTGCTGGCGGACCAGGAGGAGTTGCAATCGAACGCGCGCGTGCTCACTCTCCTCCATGAGGGCCTAGCCCGGCTTCCGGTCAAGCAGTACGAGGCGCTGCGCCTGACGGTGATGGACCCGGCAATCGAGTCCATTCGCGACGCAGGCGTGGAGCACGATATCCCCTATTCAACGCTTCGGCACCGGAGGCTGCAGGGTCTCCGGCGGCTGAAACGATTTCTGCAGCGGGCGCTGCGTGCCGGCCCTGCGAGGCTTTTAATGGCATAACTGACAAAATCTCAACGCCGAGGCCGCAGAGGACGATGAGAATATCATGAAGATCTCTCTGCGCCCTCTGTGGCTTCCGCGTTGAGATTTTCTTGGATTCCTTGAATTGGCGTACGGGTACCCCATATAATGGCACCTCAAACCTGAGACCAGTCATTCTTGAGGGCCTGTCGATAGCGGATTGTGCATGAAGATTCGAGCGGTCTATCCTGGGACTTTCGATCCTGTCACCAACGGGCACCTGGATCTGATCTGGCGTTGCGCGGCGCTATTTGACGATGTCGTCGTCGCGATCCTGAGCAACACCGACAAGGTCCCGTTTTTTTCCATCGAAGAGCGGGTCGAAATGCTGGAGAACGTAGTCAACGATCTGCCGAACGTTTCGGTGACCACCTTCGGCGGGCTGCTCGTCGATTACGCCCAGCAGATCAAGGCATCGGTGATCGTGCGCGGCATCCGTGCGATCTCCGACTATGAATACGAGCTGCAAATGGCGCTGATGAACCGGCGGCTCTCTTCAAAGGTCGAAACCGTTTTCCTGATGCCGGCGGAAGCGTATTCGTACCTGAGTTCACGCCTTGTCAAAGAGATTTCGGCGCTCGGAGGGTCCGTGCGCGGGCTGGTTCCACCGATTGTGGAGCGGCGTCTCAAACGCAGATATGGCCGCCAGTCCTAGCCGGCGCAATACCCGACCTCGCCGTGCGAAGGGAGTTGGCTTTGAGTTTTGACAGAAAGCCCGGCAAATCATACATAATCGTAGAGCGACGATCTCTGTGTGTGGTCCTCCTCGCTTTCCTGCTCCCCTTGGTGGGCGCGGCCGGCTACCGCGTATTGGAGCACGGAAAAGCTGCCCCGCCCGTGCTGTCGGCGATCTCGGTTCCACACGCTCCCAGCCTGCCCGCGGCACCAAAGCTCATCGAGTTTTCCGACAAATTCCGCAAGAACGAAACGATCACCAATGCCCTCATGCGCCACGGGTTGACGAAGGAGCAGGTCATTGAACTGGTGAAGATGGCGCGTCCTGTCTGGCCGCGCACCAAGGTGGTCGCCGGAGAGGAGTTTCAGGGCAATCTCTACCCGGATGGTGCGTTTCACGAGTTCCGCTATCGCATCGATCCTGATCGCTGGATCACGGTCTATCGCGACGGAGACAAGTTTGTCCCGCTGGTTAAGAAATTCGACCTTGAGCTTCGCACGGTCGCGGTCAATGGCGTCATCCAAAACTCCCTGTTTGTAGCCATGACTGAAGCCGGCGAGCGTGAGAATCTTGCAGGTGATTTTTCCAACATTTTCGCCTGGGACGTGGATTTCGATACCGACATCCAGAAGGGTGACAGCTTCCGGATTTTGCTGGAAAAGAAGTATCTGAACGGGAAATTCGACCGTTATGTCAATATCCTGGCTGCAGAACTCAGCGTCGGTAAGAAGCGTCTCGCCGCCTTCCGTTTTCAGAACGAGTTTTACGATAGCAACGGAAAGTCGCTCAAAAAGTCGCTGCTCAAATCCCCTCTGAATTTCGCCGCGCGCATCTCATCGCGGTTTTCCGGTGCCCGTCTGCATCCGATCCTGAGGATCGTGCGGCCCCACCTGGGCGTCGACTACGCTGCGCCGGTCGGAACGCCTGTCGCCGCCGTGGCTTCGGGCAGAATCGTATTTGCCGGATGGGACGGCGGCTTCGGCAACAGCATCCGTCTACGCCATGCTTCCGGTGGTTTGGAGACTGTGTATTCCCATCTGTCCCGTATCCTGGTCCACAGCGGCCAGCAGGTGGCGCAAGGGGAGCGCATCGGCAATGTGGGAGCCACCGGGCTGGCCACGGGACCCCACCTTGATTTTCGTGTGATGGAGCACGGAAGATACATCAATCCGACCAAGAAGATCGTTCCGGATGCTCCGCCGGTGGCGGCGAACCTGATGGCCAGTTTTGCCGCACTGCGTAATGACTTGCGCGGCCGTTTGGACCAGCTCACAAACGGCGGGACGGACCTTGCCAGTGCTGCTAACCCCGCTATCGCAGGAGGACCGACTTCGAAATGAAAACCATACGGTTGTTCTTCTTTATTTTCGCCGGCCTGCTTCTGCTCGCATCTGCGGCACAGGCACAGGAGATAACGGCTTTCCTGGGCGGAGTTTTCCCTGGCAACGGCTCAGTCAATGGGGTTCCCACATCGTTGGATCGGGGGCCGATCTTCGGCGTGCGGCTCTGCACTGGTTTCGCCGTTTTTTTGAAGCTTGAGCATACCCTCGCCTTCAGCAATGACTTTCTGTTTCCGCATGACGTGCCCGGCGTTGCCAGCGCAAGAGGAATCCTGTTCAATTCCAACCTGCTCGCGAACATTCCTGTCGGGAAGGCCGTTCCTTATGTCACCGCCGGTCTGGGCTTGATCCACCAGTACGGCTCAGACAACCTGCCCGTTGGAACCAAGTTCGCCGTCAATTACGGCGGCGGATTGAAATTCCCCAAGCTGTTCGGTCCGGTAGGCCTGCGTATCGATGCCCGCGGATACACGGCGACACGCGTTTTTTCTCACTCCGTGAACATGTTCGAACTCAGCGGAGGAGTGCTTTTCAGTTTCTGAGTGTTGGGCGGGGGAGACGATTTCGGATTGCGGATTTTGGATTTGAAGGCGCCTGCCATCGACTGCATTTCTGGAGTCGTGAAATCCGCAATCCAGGATCAACACCGGGCATTTGAAGGCAGACCTTGAAACTAGCCATCATTGCCAATCCGATCTCCGGGGGTGGCCGGGCCTGCAAGCAGCTGCAGCGCCACATCCAGGCGTGGGCCCACGCCGATTGGGAAGTGGAGATGCAGGCCACGAAATGCGCCGGGCACGCGGGCGTCCTTGCGCGCGAGATTCTCGACCGGCAGCCCGATCTGCTTGCCGTCTGCGGAGGTGATGGCACCCTCAATGAGGTTCTCTCGAGCGTTCCTGAACCCCCGTTTCCGGTGGCCATGATTCCGGCAGGCACCGCCAACGTCCTGGCCCGGGAACTGAGCTTGCCGCTGAATCCGATTCAAGCTCTCGACATCGCTCTGAAGAGAGTGGTGAGGCGGGTGGACCTGGGCATTCTGCAGGGGAGGCAGCAGCACCGCTTCCTGTTAATGGCCGGAATTGGTCTTGACGCCTACGTGGTCTCCAGGATGCGCCCGAACAAGAGGAGGCTGGGCATCGCGTCCTTCTATCTTGCGAGTCTGCGCGCGTTCCTGTCCTATTCATTTACAGAGTTTTCCGTCTGCGCGCCGGATGAGACTCTGAAGGCGACCTCGTGTCTTATCTCCAACACTCGTTGTTACGGCGGCGGCCTGGTGTTTACCCCTGAAGCCGACATGAGCGACGGCCTTCTCGACATACTCATCCTGCGTGGGAAACCCGGTATCGAACACTTCCGCTTCATCTTTTCCGCCTGGCTCGGCAGACCTCGTCCGGCTTCTTGCGTTCAGCGCCGCCGCCTGCCGGCCTTGAGGGTCGAGGGTCCTCGTGGGCTCTGGGTTCAAACGGATGGCGAGCCCATCGGAACACTTCCCATCGATGTCACGCTCTCGCACGCCTCTTTCCCTCTAGTCGTTCCCGTCTAGTCGTCCGACCTTCGACATCAGGCCTCCGGCCTCCGGCCGGAAGAAATCGTAATTTCACCAAACCCTCCTTGGACCGGAGGTCTGAACTCGGAAATCGGAAATCTGAGGTCGGACGACTGCGGTCGTGGATTGATCTTGACCGCCGGGACACCGATCCCTATTCTTTGGGCCGGAGCCCAGCGAACATGTTTCGAGTAGCCATCGTCGGCAGGCCCAATGTCGGCAAGTCCACTCTTTTCAACCGGCTGTGCGGCACGCGCAAGGCGATTGTCGGCGACGAGCCGGGCATCACGCGCGACCGCATCTATGGAACGGCCACGTGGGCCGGCCGGACCTTTGAAATCCTGGACACCGGTGGCGCGATCCCGGACGTGCAGGACATGATTCCGCGGAAAATCCTCGAACAGGTCGAGAAGGCCATCCGCGAATCGAGTCTACTGCTGCTCCTTGTGGATGGCCGCGCGGGCGTGACGGCGCCGGATGAGCAGCTGCTCCCCATCTTGCGCCGGTCGGGAAAGCCGATCTGGGTTGTCGTAAACAAGATCGACGTGCCCGCGCTCGAAGCCGAAGCGGCGGCGTTTTACGCCTGGGGCGCGGAAGAGCTGTTCGCCGTCTCGGCGGAGCATGGGCGGGGCATTGGAGAATTGCTCGATGCGATCGCCGCGCGCGCCGGTGATGGTTCTCTCGAACCGGCACCGGCGCCTGCGGAGGAGATTGCCGTCGCCGTGGTCGGGCGCCCGAATGTGGGAAAGTCGGCGCTGGTAAACCGCCTGCTTGGTATGGAACGGACGATTGTGAGCGAGATTCCGGGAACGACCCGGGATGCCGTGGACACGCTGCTGATCCGCGATGGTATCCGCTACCGGATCATCGACACGGCGGGCATCCGGCGCAAGGGCCGGACCGAGGGCCGGACCGAGAAGGTCAGCGTCGTAATGGCGCGCAAAAACCTGGAGTATGCAGAGGTGGCGCTCCTGGTACTGGACGCCGAGGAAGGCGTAACCAAGCTCGACGCGGCGATCGGCGGTTACGCCGAGGAGTCGGGTTGTTCCGTCCTCATCGTGCTCAACAAGTGGGACAAGGTCGAGAAGCACGAGCACATCGTCGAGAAGTTCACGGAGGCGATTCGCCGGCGCATGAAGTATCTGGCCTACGCTCCCGTCCTGACCGTTTCCGCCCTGACGGGGCAGCGCGTCTCGAAGCTCTTCGATATGATCCAGCAGGCTTCGGAGGCCCGGAAAATCCACGTCCCGACCGGGTTGTTGAACAATATATTTGCGCCGGATTTGACCGAGAAATGGGCTTCGAGTAATCCCGGGCAAAAGCTGAACATACGCTACATCACGCAGGCACGCTCCTCCCCGCCCACCTTCGTGGTGTTTACGACGGGCCGCGAACCGCTGCACTTTTCGACCGAACGCTTCCTCATCAACCAGATCCGGGAACGGTTCGGATTCGGCGGCACGCCGATACGTATCCGGCAGCGTACCAAGCCTCCCCGCAGGCGCTAGGATTATCGCCTGATCTTGAACCACCTTTGGAGGTCTGTTGACACCAGCGGAGTGCAACACTAGTATAATGGAGTTGCGTCGATCCCAACCGGCTGGTTCCAGAGCCAGAATGAACAAAGACGACCTCAGCAAGGCGGTTCACGACATTCACGGGGGCATGTCCTACACAGACGCGCTGAAGATCGTAGACGTGATCCTTGAAACAATCAAGAAGCGGCTGGTCCAGGACGAAAAAGTCGTGATCAGCGGATTCGGCTGCTTCCGGATTGTGAAAAGGAAGGACAGAAGAGGCGTAAATCCCCGCACAGGGGATGCTATCGTTATCCGGGGCAGGAAGGCGGTGGTCTTCAAACCTTCCAAATACCTTAAATCGCTCTGACTATCATGCAGTTCACTACCAGCAAGCTCTACTACCGGATCGGCGAAGTTTGCGACATTGTCGGGGTGGAGGCGCATGTCCTGCGCTATTGGGAAACCGAGTTCCCCAGTCTCGCGCCGCCGAAGAACAAGGCCGGGCAGCGAACCTATCGGCCCAAGGATGTCGAACTGCTGCTGACCATTCGCAGGCTTTTGTACGACGAAGGATTTACCATCGCCGGGGCGCGCAGGCAACTTGCGCGCGGGACAAGGGATGCGGCGGCGCTCGGGCAGCCACGCCGCGAGATTGTCGCCAAACCGTCGAAACCCGCACCAGCTGCTCCTGCGCAGCGGCTCAATCAGGTCCGCGAGGAGCTGGAGAATATATTGACTTTGCTCGATCGCGAGTGATACTGTGCAGCTTGGCGGTCGGGACGTAGCGCAGCCTGGTAGCGCACACGCTTGGGGTGCGTGTGGTCGGTGGTTCAAATCCACTCGTCCCGACCATATTTTTTATCGTGGCTCTATTTCTCCTCACAAACGATGATGGTATAGACGCGGAAGGCCTGAAGCTTCTCGAGAAGTGTCTCGATGGGCTGGGCGAGACCGTGGTAGTGGCTCCCGACCGGGAACGCAGCGCTGTGAGCCACAGCCTGACCCTCCGCACCGCGTTGGAATTGCGGCAGCTCCGCCCCAACTACTTCACCCTCAACGGCACACCTGCCGATTGCGTTATTTATGCATTGGCGAATGTTCTGACGGTGCAACCCGATCTGGTGATTTCGGGCATCAACCATGGCGCCAACCTGGGCGACGATATCATGTATTCAGGTACGGTCGCCGCGGCGCGCGAAGCCTCCCACCGCGGCATTGCCGCTGTTGCTGTATCTCAGGCCTATGACGAAAGCCCCATTCGCTTTGAAAAGGGGGCGAAGTTTGTCAGAACACTCGTCATGACCATCCTGGAGCGAAGGTCCGGCAGCGGCCTTTGTCTGAACGTAAATATCCCGGTGCGCCGAATCCGCGGGGTGAAGATCACGCGCCAGGGTTGCTCGCAGCGGTTCCCTCACTTCAACTCTCTCGACCGGGGCGACGAGGCCGCGACCGCTGATCCGGAAATCGTCGAAGATCGACACAAGTCAAAGATTCCTGCCGATTTCCAGACCATCATGGAACATTACATCTCAGTGACTCCTCTGCAGCGGGATCAGACGGATTATGCGATGGTGGATTCGCTGCTGAAAGATCCGCCGCGCCTGTTCCGCCGGTTCCGGCTGCCCGGAATTGGGTTGATCGGCTGAAGAATTTACGCTAGGATTCTTCGCTGACTCTGTACGGGGCGTGGCGCAGTTTGGTAGCGCGTACGGTTCGGGACCGTAAGGTCGGAGGTTCGAATCCTCTCGCCCCGACCACCTTTTCTTTCCTCCAAATATATCAAAATCATTGTATTACGGCTGAGTAGTGCAACTCAGCCGGCAGGTCGAAGTCTGCCGTTTTCGACTTGTCTGACAAATTTCTGACAAATTCAAAGTTGGAGGCTTCTCGAATCAGCCCTAAACGAACCGAATCGCCGCTGTGTTTTGGCGGTTATTTCGTTCGTTTTACGCCGCAACTCGTGCCGCGAAACTTACGGCCGCAGGCGTCTTCGCCCCCAACTGAGAACTTTGTAGCGATTGCATTCTGTTTTCGCACCCGCAGTGTGTAGGCCTGTCGGGTCGTGCTTTTTTGGCGCGGACCGGCGAGACCGTGCTCTGGACGGAGGTGTGTCGTCATGATTCAAACCGACTCTTTCTTACCGGAGGATTTATCGATGGCTCGCATCAGAACGGTCAAACCAGAGCTGTTCAAGCATGAGGAGTTGTACCAGGCCGAGAGGGAGTCTGGGCTCCCGCTCAGACTGGCATTCATTGGGCTTTTTACCGTGGCCGACCGGGAGGGGCGCTTCAAGTGGCGTCCGAACGAGATCAAGCTCGACGTCCTGCCGTACGACGAACTGGATTTTGAGGAGGTCCTGGATGGGTTGCACGCGGCTGGCTTTATCTTCAAATTCTTCGTTGGAGGGAAGCCCTACGGGGCTATCCCAACATTCGCGGAACATCAAGCGATTAACAACAGGGAAATGGACAGCAAGCTTCCTGGTCCGAATGGCCCCGAAGTGCAGCCAGGGATTCCGGACGGAAAGACATTCGTTTACCTTATCGTTTCTCCGCACGCGAAGGCGTTCAAGATTGGCAGGTCGCGCAACATTGACGGCAAGCTGAGAGACATCCGGGCGATGTCGGCGTGCCCTATCGAGTTGGCTGATTACATCCTGGGCGACAAAAACCTGGAAGCTGAAATATATCGGGCGCTCATCGGCCATCGCAACCACGGGGATTGGTTCCGGTGCAGCGAGGAAGCCGCTTCGATACTCGGCGCGTGGTTCACGCGTGCTTCACGCGTTTCTGACGTGTGCGGCACGCGACGGGATGAAGCAGCCGAAAACAAGACGCTGGACAGCGATCTTGGGGCATTCCACCCAAATTCACGCGTGGCTGACGCGTGCCCCACGCCACTTGATAGCGCTCAAGGGGAAGGGAAGGGAAAGGAAGGGAAAGGAAAGGAAGGAGATGTATGCTCGGAGCGCAAAGCGTCCTCGCCCACCGTCATCTCGATTCCACTTGTTAGCGGCAACGAACGCAACATCACCCAGGCAGATATTTCGGAGTGGTCCAATCTCTTCCCGGCTGTTGATGTCATGCAGGAGCTCAGGAAAATGCGGGCTTGGTGCATAGCCAACCCCAACCGCCGGAAAACGCCCAAAGGAATTCTGCGATTTATCACTATCTGGCTTTCCAGGGAGCAGGACAAGGGACGCGGCGCCATAAATCCAATCCAGCCAGCCCAGGGTGCCAATACCGCTACGCCGCCGACTCCTGAGCACAAGTTCGACTGGAGCCATTGCGAGATTTGCCAAGGCGATGGGCGCCTCCATGTTCGGACCAAGGCCGCTCCTGGCAGCGAGCCGGCACCGGATGATCCGGTAGTTCCCTTCTACAAGCTGTCGGATCCCCGGCGGATCGTAAGCCTAGACGCCGAGTATCCGAGCAAGGAATGGCGCATTGTGAATTTCCGCTGCTCATGCCCTGCCGGGAAAGCCAAGACGATCCCGCAATCTTGGCCGCGGTTGAAACCACCTCTGCAGTCGTTGAACGCAGACGAGTGGCCAGTAACCGCAGGTGTTGTGCATTGATACTGATCGGCAACCTGCCCGGCTTGAAGGGCGTGCGGCGAATTGGATCCAGCATCGACAGCATCCTGCACGGACAAGGCCGGATTCGAGGCAGCTATCTGGCAGAGGAAGGCGGAAGGATGAGCGAGAGACGGAAGAGAGTAAACGCCAAGCGAAAAGGTACGCGGAACGAACACAAAGCCATTCGAGCGCTCGAGGATGCTGGATATCACTGCACCCGGAGCGCCGGGAGTCTTGGGCTTCTCGATATCATCGCGATAGGTCGCCAGGGGATCCGTCTGGTGCAGGTGAAAACGAACGAGGATGCTCGGCTGCATGAACGAGAGCAAATCCAAATGTTCGACGGCATCCCGCCGGGAGCCACCAAGGAAGTCTGGATCTACCAGGACTACGCGCGCAAGCCGGTAATCAAAGTGCTGTAGGGGGCTCAATGGAAACCGAGCAAAAAGACAAATGCTACCGCCACTGTCTGCGGTTTGGCCAGGCTGTCGTGGTGATCGCAGCGATGATCAGGCAGCTGATAGATCGCAAGTACACGGGGAGTTTCACCATCCATTTCTGCGAAGGCAAAGTCAACAAAATGGACCAGCACGCTTCCTATTCGATGGACGAAGTGAAGAAGATATCGGAGGCTGTGTGAGCGTAACCAAATTCAAGCCGTCGGAAAACAGGTCCATCCCGTGCAGTCTCGATGCCGAGAAAGCGGTCCTGGGCGTCGCGCTTCTTGACGACAAGGCGATCTACACAGCCCGCGCGCTACTCACGCCCGAGGAGTTCTACCCTGAAGCTCACCGTCGCATCTTTGAGGCAATGAGCGTCTTGGCCGTTCAAGGCCGACCGATCGAAATCATTACGGTCAAGAACGAACTCGAAAGAATGGACGCCCTGGACAAGGCCGGCGGGGCTGTGTACCTGGCCTCGCTGACTGATGGGATGCCACGAGCGCTCAACGTCGAGCACTACGCCCGGATCGTCAAAGACAAGTCCGCCCTGCGGCGGACAATTCAGGTTGCGAACGAGGCGATCCAGAAGTGCTTCGCCGGTGAGCATACGCCCGAGGAGGTCCTGAACGCTGCGCAGCAGGGCCTGTTTCGGATAGCAGGCCAGGCGTTCCGGGGCGGGTTCGAATCGACAGCGTCGCTGATGGGGCGCGTCTACAAAGCAATCGAGGAGCAGGCTGAGAAAAAGTCTACCATCACGGGAGTTCCATCCGGATTTCCGTGCCTCGACAAACTGACGGCGGGATTCCAGCCGGGCGACCTCGTGATCCTGGCTGCCCGCCCCGCAATGGGGAAAACCACGCTTGCGCTCAACGTGGCTGCGCATGTCGCGCTCTGCCGCCACCGTTCCGTTGGCGTCTTCAGCCTGGAAATGACCAAGGAGCAGCTGATGAAGCGGCTGCTGGCCGGCGAAGCCGACGTAGAGGCTCACCGGTTGAACACTGGATTCCTTGGGCGAGACGACTGGGGCAAGATCGCCACGGCAGCGGCCCGGATTGCCGAAGCGCGAATGCATATCGACGACACTGCCGGCGTGTCCGTCATGGAAGTGCTATCCAAGGCACGTCAACTCCAAATGCAGCACGGGCTCGATCTGCTCGTCATCGATTACCTGCAGTTGATGTCAGCTGGCAGGCGGATCGAGAACAAGGTTCAGGAAATCACCGAGATCTCGAAGGGCCTGAAGACGCTCGCGAAGGAGCTGAAGATCCCCATTATTGCTCTCAGCCAGCTGAGTCGGGCGATGGAGAAATCATCCGGCGGGCGGCGCCGACCGCAGCTATCGGATCTCCGGGAGTCCGGCTCGATCGAACAGGATGCCGATACCGTGATCTTCCTATACGAGGACGATCCTGCCAACGACACCGAGCTGATCATCGGGAAACAGCGCAACGGCCCGACCGGGACTGTGAGGCTGCGCTTCTTGCGCGAATTCAACAAGTTCATCGAGATGACTGAAAGGGAGGAGGCTGCTGTCAGTGGCTACGAGTAGAAGGAGGAAAGGACAGCAGGCCGCTGCCGAGTCTCACGGCAAGCAGATCGACTTGCCGAACATAGCAAATGAGCAGGCTCAGCAAGCCAATGAGGCATCAGAGACCATGTCGCTGGAACAGGCCGGGCTCGATAAGTTGCGTGCCTTATATCCGAATGGGCACCCGCGCTTCTTACACCTGCTTATCGAGGAAGCCCGGCTGCACCATGACAAGAATCACGACTACGCCAAGGGTGGCCCAGTGTTCGGGAATTTCGAGCGCGTGGCCGCGATCCTGAGGTTGTATCCAGGATTTCCCTATGACACCAGGGAAGGTGTAAACGTGACCTACCTATACGTTATTTGGAATACCCGACGGACTCTGATACAAGAGGAGCTCCATGGCGCTTTGTAGGGACGGTAGGTTCCGTAGGAACCACCGGCCCGGGCATAGATTTTGACTTGGATGCGGTACTCCTCGGCAAGGA
>JAIQGI010000054.1 GCA_020072565.1 Terriglobia bacterium | reverse complement strand
CGGTTGGCGCGCCAGATCACGCCACGGCTCCAGAACCCACGCCTCGGTTTCGTCGGGATAGGTGAATCGAAATGCCGGTGGCAGAACGCCAATCACCGCGAACGTCCGCGGCCGGCGGGGTCGAGTGTCTCCCACGAGCGTGATGCGCCGGCCGACAATTCCCGGGTCGGCGCCGAAGGCGCGGCGCCACAGGCGATCGCTCAGCACGAGCAGTGGCTCAGCGCTCGTCTCGTCGGTCGCTGCAAACAACCGCCCTGCCACGGCCTTGACGCCCAGCACATCAAAAAAGTTGGGCGTGACGAGCGCCCCGCGCAGCCGCTCTGCCCGGTCGCCGAGCGTGAGATCGAACTGGGCTCCCGAGTTGCCCGCGAAGCCATCGAACACGCTGGCGGATTCCTCTCGCCAGTCGAACACCATCTCACGCGTGAGAATTCCCCGCTGCCAACCCGATCCCCAAAGCATCTGGTTCTGCTCACCGGCAGGCGCCTGCTTCGGGGCGCGCCACACCATGACGAGGCGATCCGGATCGCGGTATGGCAGTGGCTGGAGGAGTACGGCTTGCAGGATGCTGAAAACGGCGCCGTTGGCCCCGATTCCCAGGGCGAGGGTGAGGACGACGCCGGCAGAGAACCAAGGTGAGCGCCGAAATCCCCGGAACGCATAGTGCACGTCCTGAAGGAGGTCACGAACCATTCGAATCCCAAGCGCGTCGCGCACTGCTTCCTTCGTCTGATCGATGCCGCCCAGGCGGAGGCGGGCCTCCCTGGAGGCTTCCGCAGGCGTTCGGCCGCAGCGTTCATAGTCTTCAATAAGCATGTCGAGATGGCTCTGAAGTTCTTCCTTCAGGCGTCTTTCCTGGCTTCCCATCCGAAACATGTCAAGTGCACGGGAAATAACCGCTCGAAGCCGACTCATCGCTCCCTCCACCTGAATCCGGCCTATTGCACCTCGATAAACTTCGCCATGATTGCGGAGCTGCGCAGCCAGTTCTCCGTCTCTGTCTTCAGTCGCCGCCGGCCTGCCCCAGTCAATGAGTAAAACCTGGCCCGACGATTGTTATCTGAGATTCCCCATTTCGAGGCGATCCAACCACGTTGCTCGAGGCGCACGAGCGCGGGATAGAGGGTTCCCTGGTTCATTTGAAGCGCATCTTCCGAGACCTGCTCGATCCGGCGCGCGATGCCAAAGCCGTGGATCGGGCCCAGCGTCTTGAGGGTCTTCAGAATCATGAGGTCGAGAGTTCCCTGAAGGATATCCGTCTTGGCCGGCACGGCAGCCTCCATCCGATCTCAGATCACTTGAAGTCGGATCTGTTGTTTGACAAGCTCATGTTGAAGTCCAACACAAGTATAGCTTGTTCATGTTGAATGTCAACAGTAATAGTAAGTGCCCATCCACGGGCATCTGCAAGGCCTTATTCGTAGCGCAATGCTTCAGTAGGATTGACTCGCGTGGCTCGGACGGTTCTGGTGGCCGAAGACGGCAATCTTCAACGAGGTCATCACCGAAGAAGGTGGAAATCACCTCCGAATTGTGAATCCGCAGCAGGTACTGCGCTTTGCGTCGGATGAGCTACTTGCTCTTGTCGTATGGCTCGGAAGAGTAGTAGGGTCCCCGTCCAAGCCCTCCTCTCCCAGGCCCGGGCTTTGTGAATATCTCCAGGACGACCTTGCCGGCGTCGGTCCGTTTGAAGACGTAAAGTATTTGTTCCGTGTATGCCACGAGTGCGCTGGGCTCCAGATTTTGGAGGGGACCAGAACCGGTCGATATCAGGCGATAGGCAGTTGCTTCCAACTCCGGCAGAGTAAACTCTGACTCAGCCTGCGGACGTATCGTTATAAACGTCTTGTCGTCCCGATAAACAACAGTGAAGGACGCCGGTCCCCCGGAGCGTTCTGAAGCGTTCGTCCATGTACCGACAAAGAATGTCGGCGTAGGCGGCGCTTGAATGGCGTTTCCAGAGGCAACGATCCAACTCATCATGAGCACTACCATTCGGCCCAACATGATTTCCTCCATCGCCGGCATCCCTTCTGCCGGACTGTGATCGGATGCAAGCTTACTCGCAGCGCAGCGCGGCCATGGGATCGATCCTTGAAGCGCGACGCGCCGGGAGCCAAGCCGCCAGAGCAGTCGCCGCGATCAGCACCGTGGCTGCGAGCAGGTAGGTGACAGGATCACGCGAGTCGATCTTGTACCACCATGATTGTGCGAACTTTGACGCCCAATAGGTTCCGATGATGCCCACCCCGAGGCCAATGACGACAGGGCCGAGAGCTTCGCGGATCACGAGACGCTGGACGTTGCCGGGAGTTGCGCCGAGCGACATACGCAGGCCCATCTCCGAGCGCCGCAGCGCTACCTCGAAGGACGCCACGGCATAGAGGCCGACCGCAGCGAGAATCAATGCCACAATGCCGAACGCGGAAAACAACATGGTGATGAACTTCTGGTTGAGCAGGCTCCTGCTCAGTAAGTCGGGTTCGTAGGTGATTCTAATCGACAACGGCGGCGCAACCCGTGCTTGAATTCTGTCGCGGAGTTCAGCTGCGGATAACACAGAGCCGTTCTGCAATCTTGCTGCAAAGTCCCTGCCGGGAAGCCGGGGGGTTACAGGCACGTAGAACGAGGGCAACGGAAGGCTGGCATATGCCGAACGCACGTCGGATACAATGCCGATGATGCGGCGAGGCACCTCACCCGTGGATTCCAACATCCGGCCGACCGCTTCGGCCGGCCGGAGGTCTGGCCACACCAGCTGGAGTCCCATCTCGCTCAGAATTCCGACACTCTCAGGTTGGGACAGGTCGGCGGACGTGAAGGTTCTCCCGGACACGAGACGCATGCCCATCGCTTCAATAAAACCATCCGTTATTTGCCAGCGAGAGGCCTTTGTTGTGCCGGCTCCCAACCTGCCGGCTGGAGCCCCGGCACTGATAGGCGATACGAATGCGGCTCCTGCCGACTGAACGCCGCGGATACGCCGCAACTCGTCCAGCACTGCCAGGTTTCGCTGGTAATATACGTGAGAATCCTGCGTCTGCGGAAGCCGGACTCCGACATTGTAAAGACCATCAGGTTTGAATCCCAAATTGTTGCTCGTCAGGCCCATCAAGCTGCGCGCTGCCATTGTTGCTCCCGCCACAAGTGCGATGCTGACCGCTGCTTCCACGACGAGCAGGCTTCGGCCGCCGCGCAACCGTCCCGTCCTGCCACGGCCTGCAAGTTGCTGCAGAGAGGCCAATATGTCGATCCTCGATAATCGGAGGCATGGCAGAATGCCCGCGAACAGCGCCGAAAAAGATGCAGCGAGAATCGAGAGGACGATCACGCGCCCGTCGTATGCCGGGGATGAGAATCGGCTGAAGACCGCCGGCAGCAGCGCCTGCATCCCCTTGCCGGTCCAGGCAAGAACCAGAAGGCCAATGAACGTGCCTATGCATGACAGGATCAGGCTTTCGATCCATGCTGTCTGCATGAGGCGAAACGTCGAGGCGCCGAGAGCCAGCCGCACCGCCGCCTGATGCTCACGTGACCGGCCGCGTACGAGAAGCAGGCTTGCCAGGTTCGCGCAGGCCACGAGGAGTACGAGCCCGGCGGCGGCCACGACCAGCCACAAGTAGGATGCGTACCTGCCGAACAAGGCTGTTTTCAGAGGCACCAGCCGCACGACCATTTTCGGCGCGCGGGATTCTTCTGGACCCAGACGCTCCACGACGGCATTGATCTGGGCCTGGGCGACGGACAGCGATACGCCGGACTTGAGTCGCACGTAGGATCGATAGAACCGCTCTCCAAATTTTGCAGCGTCGAGAGTGTCGGACGTAAGCGCAAGACCATCGGATGCAGGATCGAAAAAGTAGGAGGCAGAAATGAACGCAGCGGGAAGAACGCCGATAATATCCACGGGGTGCGAGGCCGACTGCCACAATCTACGGCCCACAATGTCGGGAGCGCCGTTAAACCTCCCTCGCCACAGGCTGTAACTGATGAGGGCGCATGCCCGCTTCTCTCGAACATCCTCTTGAGTGAAATCCCTGCCCATGAAAGGCCGGACACCCAAAACGGCCAGAGTGTTGAACGATGCGTCCGTCAGACGAATCGCGCTGTCATCCGCGGGATCGCTCGACATCGAGTAACTGCTGCTCGTGAATCCGGCAACGCATATGTCGTCGACGCTCGACAGACGGCGGGACTCGATCACCCAGGAGGCGGGCATCGTGCCGTAGCTTCTGTCCGAACCCGCCTCATATTCGCCCATTTCGTAGATTTGATCCGGATGGTCGTAAGGCAGAGATCGAAAAAGCACGCGGTCGACGGCCGAGAACACAGCCACATTGACTCCGATGCCGAGTGCGAAAGTAAGTGCCGCACCTACGGCAAACCAGCGTGACCGCGCCAACGAGCGAACCGCAGATCGAAAATCGAAGACGAAAGCGCTGAGCACATTCCGTCCCATCTGGGCGCCCCAAGCGATTGGCTCATGCTTGGCAATATGCTCGATTTTCCTGAGCTCGTCCATGAGCTTCCCGCCCTGGCCCCACTCGGCCTGGATCGCCTGATAAGCTTCTTCGTGCGTCTTACCGCCATGCAACAGTTCCTGATATCGATCCTCGAGGTGTTGAGCCAGTTCCTCGCAGATCTCAGCCTCGCGGACGGGATCAACTTTCAGGCCCGCGAGCCGCTCAGTGATTTCTCCTTTCCAGTCAGGCATGCTCGGCCTCCGTGATGCGATTGATTGCGTCGACAAAAGCCTTCCAGCCCCGCCGCTGAGCCGCGAGAACTACTCGCCCCTCAACCGTCAGGCGGTAGAACCGGCGCCGGCGCTGTCCGGCCTTCTCAACCCAGCGGCCCTTGATCCAGCCGCGCTTCTCCAGCCGATAGAGCAGGGGATAGAGGGAAGCCACATAAAAGCGCACCGTTCCGCCTGAGCGGTGCTCGATGAGTTTGCAGATCTCATAGCCGTGCCGAGGCCGGCCCTCGATTAACGAGAGGATCAAAAGCTCGGCGCTCCCCTTCTTTAATTCGCGGTCAAATATCGTAATGTTGATAGGTGGCATGGCCACATGTTAAGCGGCCATAGATTTGGAGTCAAGCAATATTTAGAACGGGCCACTGCGTCATGGATAGGCTGCAATCAGGAAATCCATCATAAAGATTCATCGAAAAATGATGTTGACAATGCATTGAGGCTAGGAGTACAGTGCGTCCGCTTTAACCCAGGATCGGAGCCACCGGAACGAACCGCGCGATGATCTGGGCAGTAAATCAGCAGCACCAAGGCGCCCTCCTCGCATTCGTGAACCGCAACGGTTCCAAGAGGACAGTGCAACCGACCCCGGCCCTCGCCGGGATCTCGGGCCACCGGAACAAACCGTGCCCGACCACAACCCAAACGTTTAACGTGGTCGGTCATGGTGTGTCTTTTTCCCTTCCCACAGGGTTAAATCCCCAAAAACCAGGCCGACCGTTACCGGAAGGAGTTTTGATGTCCGATCCGATGGAAGGCTACGTCTTCAGCAGCGAGCAGGAAAAAGTTCAAGCCGAACAATGGTTTAAGAGGCACGCCCACGAGATTCCAAGCATGGATGCCGGCCTCAAAATCAACGGCGATCCGATTATCTATCTCGGCATTCCCGAAGAATGGCAACTCAGGGCACTGATGTCCGACCAGGTTGAAATCGACCTGCACCTAGGCGAGGAGCCCAGAAACACGCTTGTGGACCAATTGCTGAGAAAGGCCGTGATCGAGGCCGACCTGACGCCGCTGCAAGCGTGGGTGCTGGCACTGTCGGCTCTTGGCGCCAAGCAGAAGGAGATCGCATCGACGCTAAACATGACTCCCTTTGCCGTGATCAGGGCGGCGAAATCAGCGGCCAAAAAGATTGGATTGCGGGTTCGGGAGGCATAAACAATGCGAAATCAATGCGTTGTAAGTCGAGCCGCAATTTGTACCGATGGGAGGGAAACGAAACATTCAATGGCCAATCAATTGGCGGTGACGAAATGCCTGGGATGCGGCAGGCCACACAGGGCGACCTTGAAGGTGCCCAGGGGAGGAAGTCGCGCACGCAACTGGTCGGTGGCGGGTCACTGCGTTCGGTGCAGGCCAGGTTATGAGGCATTTCTTCGAGACAGCGATGACGTGAGCCGAGGATTGCGTTTCGTAGCCGACGACATAATGGAAGGCTGGAACGCCTCACCTCAGCATCATCCGATCCGATCCAGAGTGCCGGCGCAATGGATGTGTCGATCTCCGAGAGCTGCATCGCTTGCGGCTGACATTGTGAGGCCATAAAGGCAACATGGGTTTCCTGGAATCTCGTGGATACAGGTTCAGAAACGAACAAGAACGAACGGAGGCAGAGCAATGGTTACATAACCATCCGGAAATGGTCCCGCCCAGAGAAGATTTAGTAGTCGAGGCGGAAAAGCTCACGGCTTGGCAGGTCAATCGCCGGCAGATACTCGCACGGTGGTTTGGCGATTGGGCGGATACGAACGGCCAGACCTTTGACATGTTAAGCGAGCGCGACGCTGCGAGAAAGCGACTTGTAGAGGGCGCCGAGTTGACCCCAGACGAGCGGGAGATCATCGGCGCCCTCATGGATGAGTGGCCGCGCCAGGAAATCACGGAGTACTACGGCCTTGAGCGCGGCCAGCTCGCCAGGATTGAGGCGGTGATCGAAAGGAAGATCCGCAAGGCACGCACTTAAACAATTTACCTTTTCCAATTCCAAACAGTACGACATCCCCGGAGTCGCAAAAATCCCGGAGAGCCATAAGGCGGAGCTATGCGTCCAAAACATCGGTTTTACGGCGAAATCCTGAATCCGAAAGGCGAGCGCATCTTCATCACGGACCAGGTATTCGACAAGCTGGCCCGGACGGCCGTACGAGACCAGGGCAGCGGCGAACTGATCAAGGCCATTGTCTGGAACAGGCCTCAACGGCTCTACCAGATTACGGACCTGGCTGCATCGCTGATGGACCTATGGAAGTGCGGTCCTGAGTTCAAGCCGGTGCCTTCGGCTCGCGCGATCAACCCGGCGAGATGCGGCGAAGGCGGCCCATCGAGAGACAGCGGCCGTCCAAACCGAATACTGACCACGCTCGGCTCAGACCTATCGGGGCTCGCAGCACCAAGCGAGGACAGCATTCGAAGGCTGCGCGGCAAAAGCATAGAGAGGCAACCGCGTCGTCCGTTGCATTGCGATTGACAATGCATTGTCACCTGATGTATAGTTGACACCATGAAAGGTTCATGTCCATCTATTTTGAGGGGTCGTCTAACAGGCAGGACGCTGGGCCTTAAACCCGGAAATCGACGGTTCGAGACCTCGCCCCTCAGCCAACTCTAACGGGCGAAAGGATGCTGACAAGCAATTTCTTCAGAACGAAAGGAAATCCGGATGCGTGGGCGATCTCGCGGGGCCTGCCCAGGTTTTACGACGGCAAGGTCTACGAGCCGCTGAGGCCGACGCGCGAGATGCTGCGGGCTGGTGATGAGGGATTCGATCGGATGTACTCCGAACTGCTCTCAAAGCTGGATCCGCGGAAGGTGTTCGAAGATCTCGGCATGGACGCGATTCTGCTCTGCTGGGAGAACCCTGCCCCGCACTGGCACAAGTGTCATCGGCGCCTGGTCGCCGAATGGTTGGAAGCCGCGCTTGGGATCGAAATCAGCGAGATGGGCTTTCAGCGAAGCGAGGTGCCTGCGTATCATGCGATGCCGCTGAGTCCGACCTGGGCGGCGAAGCAACCGGGTGCACAAACGAAGAAGAAGCCGCAGTTGCGTCTGTTGTAGTCTCCACGCAAGGGGCCGTGGCGTCGAAGGGGACCGCGGCATTTCTTGATGCGTGTTCTGGCACAGAGCGGTGCGGGCCTCCGGCCTACCAAATTCCCGGCAGAAGCTTGGCTCTCACAGTTGACGCATACTCCGAGTAACCCGGCAATTCTGCCTGGAGGATCCGATCCTCAAGACTCGTCCTGATAACAAAGGAAGCGACGAACAGGCTCGCGGGGATAAAAGCCCAAAGGGATCCGAGCAGCAGCGGGACTCCCAAGGTGCGTACGCCCCAACCCGCGTAGCCAGGATGGCGGACCTTGCGGTACGGCCCTGTCGATATGACGTGGTGTCCGCGGTCACTCTGAATTCGAATGACGGCTGAGAAGAAGCGATTGACACGCATGCTCCAGATTAGGATCAGGGTTCCTAAGGCCACCATGGCGAGGCCGAGCCAGCTCATCCAAGGGCGTAGCTGGTGTGTCCATCCCCAGCGATGATCGAATGCGGGGACAATCAGTTCGGCGAAGGTCAGAATACCCACCAGGGCGACGAAAAACCAATCCCACTGTTTTGCGTCCGGCTTTTTCGACATTCGCTCCTGCATCAGGCCTGCGTCGATCTGAAACGGACCGAATAACGACAAGATAGTGCTGGCAAGGAGAACCGCCATGTAAGCCCACCCCTGCAGCCAGACCAGATCTCCCGCCGCACCGAACAAAACGATTCCCAGGACGGCATCCCCAATGGCCGTCTTGATGCGCGCACGCCGGACAATGCTGCTCTTATTGTCGAACGAGGAATCCTTGTTGAGTGGTTGAACAGCAGTTTCTTCTTGAGTAGGCATAAAAGGCATTCACCCCCTGGTCTGAGGCGACAAGAGCTGATCCGCCTACAAGAAACGCGATCTTAGCATATCGCTTGCGCAGACACCGGGTCTACTAACGAAATAATATCCCCTCAGCGGCGAACCATGCAGCAACTCGACAAAGTATTCCTGGGCGTCACTCCGCCAGAGCAGCGGAAGTTCATTATCGCAGCCCTGCGGCATCTCCGCGCAAAGGGATTCGACCGGATCGGTGTTGTCGCGGCCGGGCAATTCACGCTTCCCAAATGCGCCATCGAAGCCGGCTTCCCGGCGAAAGCCATCGAGACGAGCGACATCTCCGTGTTCTCGTCGATGCTGGGATGCCTTTACTCAGGCCGCCCTTTGGAGTCGCTGGGATTTGAAATCGTGGAATCAGCGACAGTGGGCTCCAGAGTCGAGCCCGTCCGGGAACGCTATGAGGCACTTGAGGACGATTTTAAGAAAGCCGCCTACCTGCTCTGGCTGATCAAGCTCAGGCAATTGCGGACGCACCTTTATTACGAGCGCGTGGTCCATGATGAGCTTCTGGCAAACCGGGAAAGATACGTCGCCGGCCTGGAGGACGTACTGCGCAAGGCAGCCGCGACCTATCAGGGGATGTCCTATGAAGTGGCCGACCTACGCGATGTGATCGCCCGGCCGCACACAGACAAAACAATCCTCCTGGTGAACCCGCCGGCGTACAAGGGCGGGTACAACAAGATGTTCGGCCCCATTGAGCAAATCGTCAAATGGGATCCCGGCATCGCCCAGTTCGACATGAAAGAGGAATACCTGCGGCTGTACGCCCAGACCAAGCAGTATCCGTTCCCTACCTTTTGGGGGAAGTTTGGGTATTCCCTGGACGGGCTTGGCGCCGACTGCGTGTTCGCAAAGCGGTACAAGAAAGACCGCTTTGATTTCTGGCTCCTGACCAAGCCCGAACTGCTCGACGGCCTGGACATCAAGGGCACGATTGCGTGGACGAACGACAAGGAGTTAAAGCCTTACAAGAACCTGCGCATCTGGGGACCTGACGACGAGCTTTATCCCGAGAGCATCGTGCGGTTCGTTCCGGTCGAGATGCCACAGGCTCTGTACTACCGGGAGCTGTGGGCTCACCGCCTGGGCGTGACCAAGTCGGAGCGGTATTACCTGATCCTGATTGACAGCAAGGTGTTTGGCACGGTCGGATTTCACGCCTCAAACCTGCTCCGCCTGAAGTCGGACAAGATCGAGGAGACCTTTGGATTCTCGGCTCCTTCGCGGCGCTATCCGAACATCAACCGCCTGCTGATGTGTCTCATCACCTGCCGGGATATGGGCGCGGTGTTGCGGCGGGACCTCTCGAAGGCCAACCGCTTCTACACGCTGACCGGCCTGAAGACGACCTGCCTGGCGAAATACCGGCACGTGAAGCTGAACAGCGGATTGCTCAAGCTCGTCAGCCGGGAAAAGGAATCGAACGGGCTATACAAGATCCGCTACGAGTGTGAGTTCCGGGACCAGTCGTTTCAGGAGGCGCTGCGGGCGTACCTGGAGGAGTTCAAGGCGAAATATGGCGCATCCAAACCTATCGAAACGGCAGAAAGTCTGTGACCTCGAGAGCGGGCTTTCGATCTGGCGGGTTCACCTCGATTGTCTGCGCGAGCAAGACAAGAACGCCAGGATCATGGCACCCGAGAAATTTGAGCGGCTGGCGCAGAACATCAAGCAGAGCGGTCGGCTGGAATCGCTGCCGTTTACCTGCAACCCGAGCCCGGAGGACCCAAACTCGGAGTTTATGATCCTGAGCGGCCATCATCGCACGAGGGCGAGCAGGAAAGCCGGCCTGACGGAAATTTATGTCTTGAACGATCAGACGCCGCTGAAAAGGTCGGATGTAGTTGCCAAACAGCTGGCGCACAACTCGTTGAACGGGTATGACGACAAGCAGATCCTGGCGCAACTTTATCAAGAGATCGACGATATCAACGCCAAGATCGAGAGCGGGCTGACGGACCTGGACATCGAAATCCCGAACGTGGACGTCAAGGCCGACCCGGTGATGTTCGACATCGACTACGAACTGGTGAACATCCTGTTTGTGGACCGCGATTTTCAGCGATTCAAGGAAGTGCTCGAACTGCTCTCGTCCGACGCCCACATCTACATCGCGGACAAAGCGGATTTCGACCGCTTCAAGGATGCCGCCCAGAAGATCTCCAGCTTGCATCAGGTCGTGAACGCCGCGGCAATCATGGCGCGGCTCCTGGACATCGTCCATTTCTACCTCGTGAAGCGAGGGCAGGCGGAAGCCGGCGAGAACTGGGTGCCCCTTGCGACCATTTTCGATGGCGATTCCGTACCGGAAGCCGCGGCCAAGGTCATCCAGGAGGCAGTGGACAAAATGGAGGCTGACGGGAACGTTGGCGCCAAAAATCGTTGGCAAGCAATTGAACTCTGGGCCGCTGATCATTTATCCGGGAGGTGACAGTTGCATGAGGAGACGTTGACGGTCGAGGTGACGGATGACTGCTCGGACCACGAGGCAATTCTGAAGATGTTCTGTCCAAAGGACCGGGCCCTTGCAAGAGAGATCCTTGGACGGGGGAATCCGAATGCGGCAAAGCCGCGGCGAAAGCGTTTTCCGAGAGAGGGACAGGAAGACTGGATTCCCCTGCGCAGGATCTTCAAGACAGCGAAAGTGCCCGAGGCCGTTGGCGAGATGATCGAGCAGGCCATAAACCTGATGAAGCTCAACGGCGACATCAGCGACACAAATTTATGGCAATCCCTGGAGTTCGCGTTCGCCGAATATCTGTCAGGAGCCGATGTGGACCCGCCAGCTGAGGACGCGCCGGAACTGCCGGAAAACGAGTCCGGCGAGACAGCAATCCTAGCATCCCCATAATGACAAAAAGGGAAGGCGCCTGGTGGGGGTAGTGCGTCAGTTTGAGGTTCTTGGCACTAAAACTGCCACTAAGGCAGGATTGGGCGTGAAATCTGGAACGTGGTCTAAGTCTTTCCGGTCCACGTCCTCGGGCTCATAGATGAACTCCAATCCACACTTTGCGTGGACGGCCTTAAATGCTTGCAGATCCCGCAGTTTAAGGTGTAACTCAGGGTTGAACTCAAGCAATGGAATGTAGCCGCATCCCGCCATCTTGCACTTAACACAGAAGTACGAAGTTTTCATGATCGGCTGACACCTTTCGCAGATGAGCTTTTGGCCGCTCAGGAATGACGCCTCCAGTATGTCCACTATCGAGCCAAAGTCAACAGCATGAGAATTCGAACTGACCCACAACTGGGGCGCGAGCTTAACCGCAGGGCCATCGCACCCGAGGTACGAGCGTTGCTGATGCACGGGAACTGATGCGGCTTCAGTTCCCTCATGAGCTAATCTGCCAAGAGTAGAAACAGTAACGAGGCCGTCAGAAATGGCGGCCTTTGCCATTCTAGGGGAAGGATTATGGATCGAACTTTTTACCGAGTGCACTACTTCGACTATGGCGACGGCGCGGAAGATCCTCATATCCGCGAGGCGCTGATTGCCGGCGACCAAGTTTCCTCTATCCGGGAGATCCGCCCCGACCCGGACGAACCTCCAATCCTGGAAATCTCGATGATGAACGGCGACACGCTCCACGTGCTGGCGCAACTCGAAGACTTTACAAACGAGTAGTTCGCAGGGACTGTGCTGAGCGAGATGCTCAAGACCTGGAAAACACGGCCCTGCCTGCGGCTGGCGACTACCTTGAGTGTTGCTGGCCGCCGAGCAGGGTCACGAGGAGAGGGACTGTGATCGTGAATCTGCTGATGCTTATTGCCGGTTGCGTGCTGATCTCGTTCGGTGCGCACAATTGGTTCCTGGGGATCGGGATGCTCTGTGTTGCGCTGGTGATACTTAATGGGATCGGCAACGTGATGCGGCAAATGCCAAAGCCGATGGAAACAGCCACAGCAGATTCTCGCCTGGCTCGTCCCGCAAGTAGGCTTTTCCCCACCCCAGTCGGAAGCAAGCGGCCCGACCTGAATTAGCCCACGTGCAATGCGGCGCGGCGAAAAGGTAAACGGCCCAGTAACAGAACGGCGCGAACCCAGCAGCCAAGGCTTGGCGCCGGGAACCCTGGAACAAAATCCAGGATGTGAAGAGGGACAACATGGACTTCATCGTTTCGAGAAACGAGATCTTAAAACCCTTGGATCTGGCAAAGGGCGTGACCGAGCAAAGGAGCACGATCCCGATCCTGGCGAATGTTCTGCTACGTGTCGAGGGCCAGAAACTCACTATTGCCGGCACGGACCTCGATGTTTCGATCCAGGCAAGTTGCGATGTCCAGGCAGAGGACGAAGGCGCGGCAACCGTCCCCGCGAAGCGCCTGTTCGACATTGTGCGACTTCAGCCGGAAGACGCCGAGATCCGAATCAAGCTCCTCGAAAACGATTTTGTCGGACTGAAGGCCGGGAAGTCCGAATATAAGATGCCGGGCTTGCCTGTCGAACACTTCCCGCAGATCCCGAATTTCCCGAGCGACACGATAGTCGCGCTTCCCGGGGCGGCGCTCAGGGCGATGATTCAGCGCACGACGTTTGCCGTCCCCAGAGAGGATTCGGCTTATTCGCTGTCGGGTGCGTTGCTGATTCTGACGCCTACCCAGATGCGAATGGTGGCGACTGATGGTCATCGACTGGCAATCGTGACCAGGAGCGTAGACCTCACCCAAGTCGATTCAGAGATCAGAGCCCTAATTCCGTATAAGGCGCTCGCGGAGCTTCAGGGGCTGATCGGCGATGGCGACCCAGTCGTTGGATTCGGGACAAGCGAGAACAAGCTGTTCTTCGCGGTCGAGGGCAAGCGGCTTATCAGTCGGACGCTCACCGCGAGATTCCCGAACTACGAAATGGTGCTCCCCGAGGCCAATGACAAGCTGATCACGGTTCCCGTGGCAGATGTTGCGAAGGCAGTGAAGCGGGCCGGCATCATGACCGACGACCGCATTCGGTGCATCAAGCTCGCAATCGACGCCGGAACTCTGAAGGTTACAGCAAGTTCAGTCGGGATCGGGGAAGCCTGCGAGATTCTTCCTCTGGAATACGAGGGAGATGCGCTCGAGATCGGATTCAACCCGAAATACGTTCTCGACTTCCTGGGCGCCTGCGGGTCGGCGAACGTGACAGTTGGGTTGAAGGACGGCGAAACCCAGGCGGAACTGAGGCCGGCGGGCGAGTCTGAGTTCGAGTACCGATACGTGCTGATGCCCATGAAGAGATAGGAGTCCCATGCACAAGGTCCTGGCTGAAGTCGACATGGTTGAGAACACCAAGCCGGACGCAAGATCCATAACCTACGTTCCAGGGCCAGTGCACTACTACCTGAACGGCAGGGATGTCTGCGAGCAGGAGTTTCATGAGGCGCTGGCCGAGCCCCACGAGGTTTCGCTTGAAGCGAAGCCGCCCAACGAAGGGAAGCCGAATGTCAATAGGGCTCGACAGGCTGGACCGCGAATTTTCGCTCCTGGTTCGGACCCGGGCGAACTGGAAATGCGCACGATGCTGTGGGGACTTCAGCGGAGACAGGGACCGGCTTCATTGCAGTCATTTCCATAGCAGGCGAAACAAGTCGACGCGCTTCGACTTTGAGAATGCCACCCCTCTTTGTTGGGAATGCCACTGGTATCTGGACCATCACCCAACTGCACATAAGATCTGGAAGCTGATGCAAATCGGCCAGGAGCGCTACGACGCGCTCGCAAGACGGGCGAACCAGATCGTGAAGCTCGACCTGAAGGAAATCCGGGAATGGCTCAAGACGGAAATGCGAGCCCTGGCCGCTTGAGGAGTAGCGCGTGAAGATTGCATATATCGCGGGACCGTATAGAGCACCGTCGGAATTCTACGTATTGGAGAACATTCGCCAAGCCGAGCGCGTAGCCCTGAAATATTGGCAACTCGGTTATGCCGTGATCTGTCCGCACAAGAACACTGCGTTTCTTGGTGGCGCCTGCCCGGATGAGACCTGGCTAAACGGAGACTTGGAATTTGTGAAGCGTTCCGATGTGATCGTAATGCTACCCAACTGGCAACAGAGCGTGGGGTCCCGCCAAGAGCATGTCGTTACAACGAAGCTCGGCAAGCAGATCATTTACGAACAAGCGAACGTCCCTGCGCAAGAATGACAATCGACTACCGGAAATATCCGCCAAACTGGAAAGCCATACGCCAGGAGATCTTGGAGCGAGCGGGATACCAATGCGAAGGGAGCCCGCGGTATCCAAACTGCCGGGCTGAGAACGGGAAGCCGCATCCAGAAACCGGAAGCAAGGTTGTTCTGACAGTAGCCCATCTCGATCACAATACGCAGAACTGCGACAGGGGAAACCTGAGGGCTTGGTGCCAGCGTTGTCACCTGACATATGACGCGAAGCTCCATGCGGAGAACGCGGCCAGGACGCGAAAGGCGAAATTGGGTGGAATAGTGCCGGTGTACGAAAGCATCCGGGCGAACCAGGGATCCTGATTCCTACGGTGCCTTTCAAGCGAGGTTTGTTGGTGAGCAAAGTACAGGAGCAGGTAAGGGAGTTTCACGAGAAATTCGGCGTGCCAATTGGCGACACTCCAGCGATCCGCGAGGGCGGCCTTCGGGCCAGCTTGATCGCAGAGGAGGCAATGGAAACGATTGAGGCAATCCGGCGCGGCGACCTTGTTGAGGCGGTCGATGGACTGTGTGATCTGATCTATGTCTGTTACGGCGCGGCGCTGACCTTCGGAATCAAAAATCTCGACCAGTTCATTGACGAGGTTCACCGCACGAACATGTCGAAGGAAGGCGGCAGAACACGCAAGGACGGCAAGATTCTGAAGCCTGACAACTGGGAACCACCAAGAATTGCCAAGATGATTGCCGAGCACGGTCGAAGCGAGAAGATTGCATGATCGGCCAAGCGCAGCAAGCATGTCGTCGTAGAGGGCATGCCAATTGATCGATTCTCGCGGCCATTAACCGATTGGCGAGACCAGCATGGCGGTGTATCCAAATACGCTGCGAGCCTAAAGCGTGGTAAGATACTCATCATTAGACATTTGGGTAGAAAGTCGCAAAAGTGGCACCGTGATGCACGGACGGTGTATCCGTTTATATAGACCGGCGCAATTCAAAATTGGACCGACGAAGAGGCGCATAACGGGTTATTCATGGATGAAGACGACAGCACAAAGATGGATTGGCTACCACAAGACTCTGCAACACCAAGTCTGGTGGAGCACTGGCGTAGTCGGATCGCGACATTTCCTGCTCAGACTGGAACATCCGTAGTCATCGAGGTTCCAACAGGTCAGCTCAACCTCAAAGGGCATCCCCCAGCCGTCAGCGTATACCCTGAAGTTCTCGTGCAGGCCACTGTTGTAGTTTTTGGCGATCGACACAAAGAAGGCCAAGTGGTTGCCGGTTTGGCCGTGCCCTGGTTCGAAATCATCAGCCAACTTGAGCGAGATCCTGAGTTCCTTTTCAAGATCCCCTGGCGGAAGCTTGAGGAGATTATTGCCGGCGCCTATACCCGCGCGGGATGGCCGGAAGTTATCCTGACGCCTCGGAGTGGAGACCGCGGCCGAGATGTGATTGCGACAAGACCTGGGGTGGGCTCAGTGCGAATCATCGACCAAATCAAGGCCTACAGACAGGGATACGTGGTTACTGCCGATGAGGTGCGCTCGATGCTTGGCGTTCTTTCGGCAGAATTCAACGTCTCAAAGGGTTTGATTACTACAACGAGCCGATTCGCGCCAGGAATTGACAAGGACAGCGGGCTCAATGCTTTTATGCCGTATCGGCTAGAACTCAAGAATGGAGATGAACTTCGTCAATGGTTGCTGAAATTGCGCAGCCAGGAGCCCGTTCGGATGTGAAATTCGAAGCATGTGCGGTCTAATAAGCGCTTGCAGCCGATGGCGCCGCCCGTCAAGAATAGGAGGTGCCGCAGCTTAAGCGCATGCCGTTAGGTTGGCAAAGGACACCTCAACCATGGCAAGAGCCGCTCCGCAAGCGATTCAGCGCCGATGTCGCGTCACCGGCGCTTCTTACGCCCACGGCAGTTTCTCCCACATAGTGCACCTCTACCTTCATGCGCCCGTCCGATGGGAGAATCGAGTATTCCCTTTCCTGTTCCAGTCGTTGCCCGATCTGTTTCGATGGTTCGGTGGACTTCTCGCCGAGTTCTCTGTGCACACGGCTGCGGCACTCCGAGCCGGGCCGTTTCTTGCGACCCTCCAGGAGTACGAACAGAAGTGGCTCAAGTTCGGCGTGACTCTCCTGAACAGTGGATTCCCCAATGAGGCCGGAGAGGTCTTCCTGCGCTGGTACCAGTTCGTAAGGGAAGCTGAGGTCGCCCAAGTTGCTCAGCCAACTCGGTTTCTGAAAGGCACAGTTCTTTGGTGGATCGGGCGCTCGCGCCAAGCCCTACGCCGCGATGACGAGGCACGCAATTGGTTTCTCCTCGCGATGATCGAGGATGTGCGCACGGACGCATCAACTTGGCAGAATCTACCTGCAAGGGACTCGCTCGTAAACGGTCAGCAGATGGCTGCCGTCGTCGTCGACGGTCTTGGTCGTGAGGCAGCTCGAATGTGCGCGGCTAGTTCCTGGTCTCCAGCTGAGCCAGAGTCCATATGGCTCGCCCTGCTCCCTCACAAGAGGCGGTTCACGCGTGCCCCGCTCCTCTTCTTGAAGGGACTTGCCGCAAGTATGGCTGCCAGACTTGGGTCTCCCGGACAAACGGCCAAGCAGAAAGGGGATGCGCTCGAAGCCTTGATAACCTACCTGTTTGCCGCAGAGCGAGGTTTCGAGGTTCTTGGCCCGAGCAAAGCACCAGACGCCCAGAACGACATCCTCGTCAGAAACGGCCATGATGACGCGGCGATTGCGGCCGTCGGTGACTATCTACTTGTCGAGTGCAAGAACTGGGGCAAGAAGGTCCGCGCGCCGACCGTCCGTGAAATGGCTGGTCGCCTTCAAGCGGCTGCGGTGAAGACTGGCGTGCTAGTTTCGAGCAAAGGGATCTCAGGGTCCACACCGAGAACGAAGAGAAGCGGCGCATGCTTGGCGATCAGCAAGGAGTATCTTCAGGATCGCACCGCGATCCTAGTACTGAGCCAAAAGGAAATCCATGAACTGGTCGCGGGCAACGAGTCGCTAGCTTCATTGCTCTTGTTGGCGTTCGAAGACGTGAGGTTCGACCGTGTGTGACGGCACTCTATCATGGCCAGAAAAAGATCGCGTTTATGCCAAACTCCCTATCAGCAACATTTGTTAACCATGCCGCCGATGTCTTGGGTGGATCGAACTGCGGTCTGAGTGCTCAAGAGATCGTTAGGGCATGTCGCGCGTACGCGACTGAATACGCTGTCGACATTCCTCACCCGACATTTCCGTATGAAGCAGTCAATATAAGGACGGCTTTGGCTGAGAACATAATGCCGTTTCAAGAACCTCAGCGTTACCAAATCATCAAAGAACTGTGCGACCACCCAACGATCGCGCAGCGAAATCGGGCTGGCATACAGAAAGTTTAGCTGCTGCTAATCACGCGGTATAGCCATCTTGCTCCCGACGCGATAGGAGCTGAAGTAAATAAAGCATTGATCGAACAGACTCGTCACTGGCTCGATCCGTTTCCAGGGGCGCTTGAACTTTACAATGACGCGTTGGCGAAACACAAACACGGAGTCTTCCAAAGAAATGTCCTCGACGACTTGCGTTTGTCGCTAGAAAAGGCCATTCAGGATCTACTCGGCAATAGCCGCTCCCTGGAAAACCAGATTCCGGCGGTGGGAGAATTCGTGAAGGCACGGGGTGGTTCTCCGGAATTCACCAATATGTTTGTAAAGCTGATCGAATATTACACGAAGTATCAGAATACGTATGTGAAGCAGGACGATGCGGTTGTGGAAGAAGAAGTTGAGTTCGTAATCGAACTTACATCGTCATTCGTGAAACACTTGGTTCGGTTATCGCAGCACGGGGCCGTCTAACACGGCGCGGCAGCCATCGAGCGGCCCGCCTGGTGGCAGCTTGGCGGAACATTAATCTCTCGCCGCTAGCGGCTGAGCGCCAAGGCCGTTGGAAGCGGGAATCACAGGGCCGGAGAAAACTTCATGACACAGCGACAAGGCGAGAAAACGAGGCAGATTGCTGAGACGCTGCGCGGAAGGTTGCGCAACAATCCTGGGCGCTATGGGGACATCGATGTGCGTTATGACCATGGCGATTCCACGGATGTTGACGTCTGCCAGCCCACCTCTTATATGGGTCGCCGGTATGGCGCGGATGCGACTCTCTCCGGAGTGGACATCGTGCTCCTCAAGAAGGGTAATGTGTTCGTAGTGGTGGAGGTAGAAGAATCTTCGGTGCGACCCAAGATTATACTTGGCGACATATTCGGTACGATACTGGCGAGGAGAATCCACGTTCAGGGAAGGTCTTACCCGATTCATGACGCGACTATGATCGTCGCCCTAACCGTCAGCAGGAGGGGGCAGCAGGTTCGGAAATACAGCCGGTTGGAGCGACTACTCACGAAGTTTGTTTCAGACTTGCGTAGCTCGCCAGTTCGCAGAAGCATCAGGAAAGTGCGGATCATAGTGAGTGACGTCTCGGATCTCGTGAGGCGAGTCGAACGCCTGGTACGACTGGAAGCAGGCAAGTCAGTCAAAAAGATCGGCAGAGGCCCCCTTACTAAAAGGCCGCAGCCGGCGAGCGGCGCGGGTGCGGCGGGTTGATTCGGCGGGACATTTGCGCCGCTAGCTGCTGAGCGGCATGGCGCTAGACATTGCGGAGGCACCGTGGATACCGTGCGCTGTGGTCAGTGCAAGAGACCGCTGAGCGAGTCGCCGCAGACTCCAGCGAGCTCACGCGTTCCGTGCCCAACATGCGGGTCGACCTCGCGCCTGTTCGAGCAGGGCCTTGCCGCAACGGTAACACCCCGAGGCTCGCTAGGCTTAAAGGCCACGGAGGCTGGTCGCCGCAAACCCTTTTTAGAGCAGCTCAGCGGCGCGTCCTACTTTCGCGACGCGAAGAAGTGGGTGGAGCGACTCATGCGTATTGACCGCCGCAAGGATCTCTACCAGGAGATTGTGACTGACCCTGAGACAGGCGCGATCATCCACAAGTGTGAGGAGCCGCTCCGCGAGCACGAGGGACATGGAGATGCTCGAAAGAAAAAGGACGTCTAACTCTTGTAAGGCCCACCCCTGTCAATAAACAGAGTTTTCCCGATCGTTCACCTAAGGGCAACATTTCTCAATCGCTTCCTTCTCACGCTCTGTCGACCGCATTTCTCGAATCAATCAAGCGGTTGCCCGAAATCAAACAGCGCATCCAAACAATCGAGCAATACGTCGAGGCGTTTGATCGACTAGCGAGACAGGTAGTCGCGGAAATAGTTGCAGCGCAGCAGGAAGCGCATACGAAGTAAAGCGGTTGGTGTGTCGTGGCGAAGATCGAAATTGAGGAATGGGAGCGGCAGCCGTTTGAGTCGGTGCGGGCGTATTCGTACTTCTGCCTGTACCGAGACACGGACCAATTGGAACGGTCGGTCAAGAAAGTCGCGGAGAAGGTCGGGCGGTCTGCCCGGATGATGTGGGATCTCAGTTCCAAATGGGATTGGCTGAAGCGTGCCGAGGCGTACGACCTCCACATGCAGCGATTGAAGCAGGCTGCGCAGGAAAGAGCCCGCATCGAAATGGCGGAGCGCCAGGCCAAAGAAGGCGTGACGCTCCAAAACATCGCGATGGGCGGAGTAAAGAACCTGCTTGACCAGACCGGCCAAGTCAGGAAGGACGTTGAGATTACGCCAAGCGTGATTGCGCGGTTGCTTGAGGTTGGCGTGAAGATCGAGCGTTTGGCCAGGGGCGAGCCGACGGACAACGTGGCTGCGGATCATTCGGGTGAGGTGAAAGTGGTAAGGCTGCCGGCACCTGTTGAGGATGACGACGAGTGGGCCAAGCGAAGCCAAGAGGAATATGAGCGCCGGCGCAATCAAAGAAGTGACGATTTGGGAGCCACAGCCGGGGCCTCAAGCCTGGCTCATTAGCTGCAGGATTCCCGATGTCTTCTTGGGCGGGGGACGCGGGGGCGGCAAGACAGACAGCCTGCTGGGCGATTGGCTCAATCACGTGATCCAACATGGGTCAGCCGCAAACGGCATCCTCTTCAGGAAAAGGTACAAGCAGTTTGAAGAAATCATCCGACGGGCGAAGGAGATATACCTGCCGCTCGGGGTGACGTGGAAGACATCGCCGCCGACTTTCACCTGGCCGCATGAGGCACAGTTGAAGCTCAGGCATCTCGAGCGCGACGTTGACGCCGAGGAATACCAGGGCCATTCGTACACGTGGGCCGGGTTCGATGAGGTCACGAACTGGGCGAGCCCATACGCGATCGACAAGATCAAGGCGACCCTTCGCAGTGCGAAGGGCGTCAAGACGATGCTCCGGTGTACGGGAAATCCGGGCGGACCTGGGCATTCCTGGGTGAAAGGACGGTACGTGGATCCGGCACCGCCGATGGTTCCGCACGTCCAGAAGATCAGACTGCTTGACGGCTCGACTGCCATCAGAAAGCGCGTCTATATCCCGGCACTGCTCGAAGACAACCGGAAGCTGCTGGATGCAGACCCGGAGTACTGGCAGCGAGTTGTGGAGTCGGTATCAGGAAACGAGGCACTGCTCAAAGCCTGGCGCTGGGGCATCTGGGACATCGTTGCCGGAGGAATGTTGGACGACCTCTGGCGGCCAGACGTTCATTTGGTCCAGCCTTTTACGGTTCCCAAGACGTGGTATGTTGACCGTTCGTTTGACTGGGGCAGCGCGAAACCGTTCAGTGTCGGCTGGTGGGCCGAGAGCGACGGCACACAAGCGCCGAACGGAAAGGTGTACCCTCGGGGAACGCTGTTTCGAATCTCCGAGTACTACGGCTGCTCTGGGAATCCAAACGAAGGTTTGAAGCTGACGGCGCCCGAGATTGCACGGCGCATTCGTGAAAGGGAAAGCATCCTTCTCAAAACCCTGGTGCAGGGCAATACGATCCGACCGGGGCCGGCTGACCCATCAATCTTCAGCAAGGAGAACGGCAACTGTGTAGCCGAGGACATGGCGGCAGTTGGCATCCGCTGGGACAATCGCACGGACAACAGCCGCAAACCGGGCTGGCAAGAACTCAGAAAGCGGCTCAAAGCGTGCCTGGATCGACCGATGGAATCGCCGGGCATGTTTGTATTCGATACTTGCCGAGATTTCATTCGCACCGTTCCGGTATTGCCCAGGGACGAGCGCGATCCTGACGACATCAACGACGAGTCTGAAGACCACATCGCAGATGAGACGCGCTATCGGGCGATGCACCGCAAGGCAACGATCAAGGTTGGCAAAATCACGGGATTCTGAGGTCTTTTTTCGAGGGGCGCGATTCCATGGGCGTTACGACGAAGCATCCGCAGTATTCCGAGAACGAAGGCAAGTGGCAGAAATGCCGGGATGCTTTCGATGGCAGCGAGGCGGTCAAGGCGAGGGGCGAGACATACCTTCCGAAGCTGGGTGGCCAGAATAGCGACGATTACGATGCATACACGGACCGGGCGCTGTATTACAACGCGACCGCCCGGACGATTCAAGGCTGGCTGGGCTGTGTGTTTCGGAAGGACCCACAGATCGCTGTCCCGGAGACGATTCAGCAGCAACTCCAGGATGTAACTCTGACCGGCATTCCGATTGAGGCGCTCGCGAAGACGGCGCTTCAAGAAGTCCTTACGGTCGGGCGCTATGGCATTCTGGTTGACATGCCCACTGAGGATTCGTCAGAGCGGCGTCCGTATCTGATTCCATTCAAGGCGGAACAGATCGTCAATTGGCAGACTGCCCGCCGGCAGGGGGACGTAGTCCTGTCAATGGTCGTGCTGAGGGAATCAGAGGCAGAGCCTCAGCCAGAAGATCCATTCGAGATCAAAAACGTGGAGCAGTATCGGGTGCTTACGCTTGAAGGCGATACGCTCAATACGTACACGGTCAGGGTGTGGCGGCAGATCGACAAGAACGACCCAGATTCCTGGTCTCCAGTAGCGGAATGCGTACCCAAGCTGAAGGGTCAGCCGCTGGATTTTGTCCCATTTTGCTTCATTGGACCGAACACAATCCTGCCGGATGTAGAAAAGTCGCCGAGCGAAGACCTGGTCGACGTGAACCTGTCCCACTATCGTAGCTCGGCGGATCTGGAGCACGGACGGCATTACACGGCACTGCCAACGGTATGGGTGGCTGGGTTTCCAACCGAGGGAACGGAACTACGGATCGGCAGCCAGACAGCGTGGATTACCGACCGCACGGATGCAAAGGCCGGCATCCTCGAATTCACAGGTCAGGGTCTCGGGGCATTAGAGAAGGCTCTTTCGCAAAAAGAGGCGATGATGGCCGCGCTGGGCGCCCGGCTGTTGGAAGATCCGAAGCGCGCGGCGGAAGCCGCCGAGGCAATACGGCTCAGATTGGGTGGCGAGCAGGTTGCGCTGACGACAATTGCGAACACGGCCGGTCTGGCGCTTACGATCGTGCTTCAATGGTTTGCCGATTGGGCTGGCGTGTCGGGAGACGTGACTGTCCGGCTGAACACCGAGTTCTTTGAACAGACGATGGACCCGGCTATGTTGCGCGAGCTTGTTACTGTCTGGCAGGGCGGCGCGATTGCCAAAGCGACCCTGTACCACAACATGGAGCGCAGTGGGCTCACGAGGCCCGGTGTGGACTTTGAGCAGGAGCAAGCCGAAGTCCAGGCGGGAACCGTACTGTAGACAATAAGAAGCCACTTGGCAATTCGTGCTGGAACAAGGGGCTGGATTGGGTCTGGCACCTTCCGTTTAAGGGCACAAGGAGTAATTGAGGGTCTGTCCTCAGCTGCAGTCATCCCTTGTGGCGAGGAACGGATTCTCTATCCTCCGCTCGGTTACTCCGAGCGTAGCGTGCGCAAAGGGTCTACACGGGCGGCGCGGGCTGCCGGCACTAGGCAGGCAAGCGCGGCCACAAACATCCAGGCCGCGATAGCAATGGCGAATGTTGTCCCATCCGTGGGCTTTACTTCGGTCAGAAGACTGGCTAGGTAGCGGGTCAAGCCCCAGGCACCTACGGCGCCGAGAAAGATCCCGATACCGGCAAGAACAAGGCCCTGCCGCAGAACGAGCCAGACGACTTGCATCCGGTGCGCTCCAAGGGCAAGCCGGATTCCTATTTCCCTGACCCGCAATCCGGCTGTGTAGCTGAGGACGCCATAGGTGCCGATGAGAGCCAGCAAGAGAGCGAGAGCGGCCAAGGTGCCCAGGAGTGCTGCATTGAACCGCGGGTAGGAGACTGAGGAGTCGAGCAATTCCTCCATGCTCTGTACAGTGATGATCAGGAGTTGCCTGTCGTCTCCGCGCAGCGCTTGTTTCAGTATTGGTGCCTTCTCCATTGGAGCATCGGTGTGAATAACGAAACTGAGCGTCGCGGAGCCGGCCTGAGCGAGCGGGAGATATAATTCTGGGCGCGCAGCCGACGAATTCCCGAACATACGCGCGTCGTGCGCTACGCCGATCAGGGAGAATTCCACGTTTCGGCCGTCGCCAACATCCACTGTAATCCTACGGTCGAGAACTGCGCGCTCATTGGTTTGGAAGAAACGCCGTACAAACGCTTGGTTCACGACAGCCACGCCTGGCGCGTGGCTGGCATCGTTCTCATTGAACTCCCTTCCGGCTGCCAGGGGTATCTCCAACAAGCGAAGGAAACCAGGCGTAATCACCCTGCAAAACACCAATGTGCCCACGCTGGTTCCCGCGACCTTTTGCCCATCGATTGTGATGTCAGCGAGCCAGGTGGACCCTGAAAACGGCAGATCCGAGGCTGCACCCACACCGAGCACTCCCGGCAGCGCGCGCAAGCGGTCCAATGCCGAGGAGACGAACGCCAGCTTCTGTGACGCAGACGGATAGCGGTTCGAACCAAGTCGAACATCCAACACCAATTTGTCGCGCGGATTGAATCCAGGGTTGGCAGGCCGCAAGCGCAAAAACGTCTCGATCAGGAGTCCTGCGCCGATAAGCAAAACGAGAGCTATCGAAATCTCGGCAACAACCAGCACGCCGCGAAGGGTCCTCCTCCGACGCGTATCTGTCAGTCCCAGGCTCGTCTCGCGCAGCGTCGCCTGCAAACTGGACCTTCCCCCCTGAAATGTGGGTACAAGACCGAAAGCTAAGGCGGCAAGAAACGCGAGCGAAGCTGCAAAAACAAGTACAGGGAGATTTACGCCTGCCTGCTCGATGCGTGGCACACGATATGGCAGCAGGAGCGTCATGATATCCAGAAACCATTTCGATGCGGCCAGCCCGATTCCAGCGCCCAACGCGGCAAGCAACAGGGCTTCGGTGCTCAGTTGGCGAAACAGCCGGCTCCGGCTTGCACCGAGTGCCCTTCGTATCGAGATTTCCATATTGCGAGCTGTAGTGCGGGCCAGCATAAGATTCGCAACATTGGCGCACGCAATCAGATACACAAAGCCGACGGCGACGGCTAAAACAAGAAGCACGGTGCGCGTGTCGCCAACTAGCATGTCAAGCAACGGTACAACCTGAATCGGAGTATGGCCCTTGGGAATGCGGCCGGGAGGAGCCAAATTCATGGATAAAGCCAGAGCCTCGCTGCGTGCCGATTCGGCATCCGTTCCCGATCGAAGCCGCGCCAAGGCATAGACGCCGCGAGCCCGGCTGCCGGCACGCAGGGGCAGCCAGAAATCGCGATCAGGAAAAGGTAGAGGGGTACGCGCAGGCATCACACCGATTACCGCACAACTCCTGCCGTCGAGATTCACACGCTGGCCGGCGATATTGGGGCTTCCGCCCAACTTGCTGCGCCAAAACCTTTCGCTGACGATCACTGAGGCGTCCGCGTCGGGCAGGAAATCGTCCGGGGCGAACCAGCGTCCTGCCACCGGCCTTACGCCGAGTAGCGGCAGGAAATCCACCGAGACGTCGGCCGTCGCTACGCGCGCCGGTTCGTCCTCGCCGATCCATTGGGCGGGTCCAATCGATACCGCCGCAAAGCGATCATAGCTGTGGCTTGCCTGCTTCCATTGTTCGAAATTCGCCGTTGTCAGTGCGAAACCATATATGAACACCAGTCGATCCTGATCGGGGAACGGTAATGGGCTGAGCAGAACGGCATCAAGCGCGCTGAACACTGCGGTGTTGGCACCAATTCCGAGCGCCAGGGTCGCGACAACGACGGCGGTGAAGCCCCGGGAGCGCCCCAACTGGCGAAATCCGTAGTGCAGGTCTTGGGCGAGATCACACAAGAGTCGGATACCAATCGCATCACGACACTCCTCCTTGGTCTGCTCTATGCCGCCGATCGCGACCAGAGCCTGCCGCCTTGCCTCGTCTCTACTCATTCCCGCGCGCACATTGTCCTCGGCCAGTTGGTCGACATGGAATTGCAGTTCTTGGTCGATCTCAGACTCGAGCTTTCTCTTAAACAGGCCCGCGATGGCAGCCTTCAACGATCTGAGTTTCGATGTCATATCAACTCCTGTCTCATGGCGGATCGAGTGGCACCTGATTTCAGAATGCGATCCATCGTACGAAGTCCCAAAGAGAAAATTGGGATTCGCCACCGCGCCATGCTACGTGCCCTGAAGTACCTTATAAATGACGGACGCCATGCGATCCCAGCATTCAGCTTCCCGCTGCAGCTGCTTTTTCCCGGCCTTCGTTACCGAGTAATATTTGGCCTTGCGATTGTTCTCGGTCACTCCCCACTTCGAGGTGACCCATCCGCGCCTCCCAAGACGCAGCAACGCAGGGTAAAGTGAGCCCTGGTTCACTTGGAGGAAGTCATGCGATGCCTGCTGAAGGCGGCGCGCAATCGCATAGCCGTGCATCGGACCGATGCTGTCGAGGGTTTTGAGCACGAGAAGGTCAAGCGTACCCTGAAGCAGGTCGGACCTCTGTGAGCCCATACTGTACCTCCATTAGAATGTCTGATGGAAGATAATGACACTCCATTAGAATGTCAAGTGGATTCCAATTGGCTGGGAATCAAGACAAGCGCCGAATCGAGGGATCACCAAGGTTAACGTTTCTAAGACCACTATTGGGCAGAGAGCTTTGGACGATCCATTCGACATTGCGCTCATACAGGTGCCAAATGCCAATCCATAACATTCAGGGCATTCAGCGCATCGCGAAAAAGATGGAGCCCGAGATTGCCAGAGCCTTCCTGCAGACGATTCAGCAGATCAAGGACGCGACGGCGATCTCCAGAATCGAAGCGGCGATTCGCCGGCGGGATATGGCGGGAGTGCTGAATGCGATCCCGCTCCAAGAGTTCGAGAAGCGGTTTCAGGCCGATATTGCCGGCACTATTCGCGATGTGGCAGAGGGGGGAGCCGAGGTTGCAGCACTGCCTGGCGGGATCACGGCATCGCTAAATGTGACGAACCCGGAGGTTTTCGACTTCATCCGCGAGGCGACGCTGAATCCGATCCTGAAGATCCGGGCTGAGAGCGAGAACGCGATCCGGGATGCGCTGTTCAAGGCGTTTTCCGAAGGGGTGCATCCATATGACATGGCGCGGCAGATCCGGGACATTGTCGGGCTGACCGCGAACCAGTGGGAGACCGTTGACCGATACCGGCAGTATTTCGAGGACCTTGCCGGACGCGGAGCTGCCGATTTGAGTAAGACGGCGCTTTACAAGATCGGGCGCGGCGGGATGGCCCGGTCAGCGAATGTCATCGCGCGGCAGGGATTAACGCAGAACCGAATTGACAAGCTGGTTGCGAATTACAGGGATCGGCTGATCCGCGAGCGAGCCCAAGGGATTGCCAGGACGCTCACGATTGACGCTTCGAATGCCGGCCAGGGGGCACTCTGGAGTCAGGCTGTCAGCGACGGCCTGCTTCGGCTTGAGGGATGGGAAGTCTGCTGGATCGTGGCGCATGACGACCGGCTGTGTCCGCGTTGCCGGGCGATGGAGACTATGCGGCGGGACATCAACGGCATCTATCCAAACGGAGTTGCCCGACCGACCTTGCATCCAAACTGCCGATGCAGCGAAGGACTGGTCAGGAAGGTGCGTGGACTCAGGTTGTCCATCATGAAGAAGGTCGCGTAGAGATTTCTGATTGAAACTGCGAACGCCCCATCGGACGGGTTCCGGTGGGCGGCACATGAGGAACAGAAACGCCCGAGATTTGACCGGGTGCCAGACTTCGGGCGTTTCCATTTTAGGAGAATGTTGCGGATGGCTTTGAAGGCGATCCTCTCAAAGGAGGAACATGACGCACTGCCGGAGGCATTGCGTGAGTATTACGTCGAGAAGGACGGGAAGTTCGTACTCGACGCAGAAGGGGTTGAGGATGTTAGTGGCCTCAAGAATGCCTTGACGGCAGTTCGGGACGAGCTGAAGACCGCCAAGAAGCAGTTGCAGGAAACCATCGACAAGTTTAAGGACATCGACCCCGACAAGGCGAAAGAGGCCCAGAAGAAGCTCCAGGAGCTCGAGGATAAACAGCTGCTCGATGCCGGGAAGGTGGAGGATCTGCTGAAGCTCCGGACCGAGCGGATGAAGGCCGATTATGAGAATCAGATCGTCGCTTTCAACAAAACGATCCTCGACCTGAAGAAGGATCTGAAGACCGCCAACCAGACCATGGCCGAGGTGCTGATCGACAACTCGATTCGCGCCGCGGCTATGAAAGCTGGCGTTCTGGAGCATGCCGTAGAGGATGTGGTGCTGCGCGGTCAGAAGACCTGGACGTTGAAGGACAAGACCCCGACAGCGATGAAGGGCGACCAGGTGATTTACGGCAAGGATCCGAACAAGCCGATCTCGATCGATGAGTGGGTGAACGGCTTGCAGCAGGATGCGCCGCACCTCTTCAAGATGTCCGCAGGAGCGGGGACACCGCCGAGCTCGGGTGGCACGAGCAACGCCAAAGTGGTTCGACTGAGCCGCGAGGAGGCGAAAGACCCACAGAAGTACCGCAATGCGAAGGCGCAGGCCGAAAAGGCCGGGCTGCCGTTCGAGATCGCAGATTAGTCTTTCAAGCAAGAGAGTGACAATCCACTGAAGGCCCGCACGTTGCGGGCCTTCATCGTTTCAATCGCTTCACAGATACGGCCGCGCTTCTGGAAACCGAGGACCGGGATGGTCCTGGTGATGAAGCACCGGGGATCGGTGTGCCGTGAAGAGAAGCACATCACATTCGAGGAGCAAGTAGCAATGGGTAACGTTCTTTCCGTATACGATCCCCTGTTTTACGCCCAGGAAGGCTTGATCGCCCTGGAAAAGGCCCTGGGGATGGCCGGCCGTGTCTATCGCGGCTATGACAAAAGCCCTCAGCAGAAGGGTTCTGTTATTTCCATTTCCATCCCGAGCACGTTCGCCGCTCAGGACGCTCCGTCCACCGCACAGGACATCAAGACGGGCGAGGTGCAGATCGCTTTGAACTTCTGGCGTGAAGTGAAGTTCGCTTTGACCGACAAGGAGTTGACCTTCACGACCGAGAAGATCATCAACGATCACATCCGGCCCGCGGCTTACGCGCTGGCGGACGACATCGATCAGAAGTTGGCCGCGCTGTACAAGCTATTCCCGTTCTATGTGGTCGCGACTGGACCGGCTGCCGTTGCCGATATCACTGCGTCTAGGACGGTGCTCTTCAACAACAAGGTGCCGATGGACGACCTGCACATGATGCTCAACGGGACGCTGGAGGGCGAGTTCTTGAACTTGGCTGCGTTTTCTCAGGCATCCGGCGCCGGTGATGCCGGCGTTCAGACCCAGATGCGCGGGACCCTGGGCCAGAAGTTCGGGTTCGAGGTGTTCGCGAACCAGAACGTCAATACCCACACCGGCGGTGCTTGTGCCGATCCCGATGGCGCGATTGCCAATGCCCCTGGATATGCTGCAGGCACGAAGACCATCAACGTAGACGGTCTGACCGCCGCCGGCACGGTCAAGGTTGGCGATGTCTTGGAGATCACGGGTCACACCCAGAAGTATGTGATAACCGAGGATGCGACCGCCAATGCCGGTGCGATTACGTTGAAGATTGAGCCCGGTTTGCAGTTGGCCGTTACCAATGCACAAGTGGTGAAGGTCATCGTGGGCAACTTCAGCGAGAGTATCGGTTTCCACCGCAATGCGATTGCGCTCGCGATGGCTCCGTTGACCGAGGCCGGCAACAACCTGGGCGCGCGCATTTCCACGATCACCGACCCGATTACCGGCTTGGCGCTCCGTTCCCGAATCTGGTACGAAGGCGACGACAGCACGATCAAGGTCGCGCTCGATGTCCTGTATGGGATGAAGGTGCTCAATTGCAACATGGGCGTTCGTCTGCGCGACGCCGCGTAGTTTATCTGCTGTTGATGGTGGGGTTGCTCCGTGCGGCCCCACTTTCATTTTAGGAGGCTCATGGCCCTGATAGAGATTGTGAACTGGAAGAAGCCCGGCGAGTTTCTATTGCTGGACGAGAGGGACATTGGGAAGGACCCGCGCTATGTGCGCTGGGAGGACCGCGACAAGAAACCCGGGACTGCCAAAGAACCAGAGCAGGCTGAAGAAGAGCCGGCAAAGGACGGCCAACGGCCAGAGACCCCGCCGATTCCTGGGCTTGAGGGGGCGGTGGAGTCCATTGCCAGAAAAACAGCCAAAGCAGCAGCAAGGGCAGCGAAAAAACGGAAAGGGGCAAACCTGAGTGAAGGCGATCAAACCGACATCAAACCCGAGAATGAACATGGCGGTGAAGCTCTCCCGCACGACGAGAATCAGGATGCATCTGGCAAGACTCTTGATCCGTCTGGCCTATAAAGTCGGCGGCATCGAGGTTGAACCGAATCCGACCAGGCAAGACAAGCGCCGCATAAAGCGTGGCGCCAAGGTGATCAGCACCTACTGAGGTGAGACGTGGCGATCCCGGAAATTAAAGCGACTCCTGGCGGGTCGGACTCAAACTCGTACTGTTCGCTTGATGAGGCGAATGCCTATCACGAGACCCGGCTGCATACGAACGATTGGGATGCAGCGACGCCCGAGACAAAGACCAAGGCGTTACTTTGGGCGGCCCGGCTGCTCGACAGGCAGATCGCGTGGGAAGGCTACCCGACCGACCCAGAAAATCAGGCGCTTCAGTGGCCTCGCATCGGCATGTACGACGGCGATCCGATAGACAGCGGCCTTTATGACGGAGTTGGCCGCCTTCTCTCTGACAGCGAGATCCCCCAGGCGCTGAAGGACGCGCAGGCGGAGCTCGCGATGTACCTGATTGCAAATGATCGGACTGCCGAGCTATCGACCGAGGGCTTGGGCGACGTTTCCGTTGGTCCGGTCAAGGTCGGCTTTAACCAAAACAATTCTCCGAAGCGCCGCGTCATTCCCGAGGCCGTGTACGAGATGATCTCCCTCTGGGGAGAGCGCAAGTACGGGTCAAGCGGCATGATCAATCTGGTGCGAGCCTGACGATGAACTCAAAACTCATCCATGATTTTGTAGCTACGGCGAAGCGGACCGTCCAGGGTTTGCTCGCCACCGTGCAGCATCAGACCCTCAAAGGAAGATCGGGGTACGGGAAGCCTGAGTACAACGATCCCGTGGCCAGGAAGGCGCTGATTGTCAATCGTGAGCGGCGCCGAAGACTGGCGGATGGCACCGAGCTTGTCAGCCGCACCCAGATCATCATCCCGGAAAACGTGACGGTCAAACCAACGGACGTATTCACCTTGCCTGATGGCTCACGGCTTCCCATTGTCGATGTTCAGGCGACTCTCGATAGCGATGGGCAACCATATGCTGTTGAGGTTTGGTTCGGAGAGAGACGTGATTGAGTTCAAAGGCGAGTTTGTCGGCCTGACTCAGGCCATCACTGGCCTGCAGAAGCTCGAGCGCGGGCAGGCCGAGGCGGTAGCGCGCGGCGCCTATGGCTGGTACGAAGAGGTAATGACTCAGTCGAAAAAGGAATGTCCGGTTGATACGGGAGCCTTGAAATCAACGGGGCACGTCCAGAAGCCGGTCATTGCGGGCAGCGTGGTCACCATCGTCGGAGGGTACGGCGGCCCGGCGGGGAGCGGGACCCACGTCGGGATTCACTCAGGAAGACAGCCGCCGGAGCAGGTGGGATATGCAGAACATGTCCACGAAAACCTTGCGGCCAAGCATCCGTCCGGAAAGGCGAAGTTTCTCGAAGACCCGATCAACGAGGCATGGCCGAAACTCGATGGCACGATAGCAGAAGAGATCGAGATCGAAGTTCAGAAAAACTTCCCAAGGTAAGAGAGACCACCAATGCTGCTTGATGACATCTGTGGGTATCTGGCCGAAAACGATTACGGCACAGAGGGCGAAGACTTGTTCAAATCGGATCTTCCAGAGATGCCGGATGCGGCAATTGCAGTTTTTGAATATCGCGGTCAGGCGCCGATCAGAACGTCCGGGGGGGTCGCGGCGGAGCAGCCCAGATTCCAGATCGAGGTCCGGGATTCAGACTACGAGGCCGGCCGTCTGAAGATCGAAGGGATCAAGCAACTACTCGACGGCCTGGCGGACCAAACCTTGAACGATACGCGCTACGTATGGATCGCCGCGCTGGATGAGCCGTTTGTGTTGCGGCGGGACGAGCAGGGCCGCACGGTCTTTGCCTGCAACTTCGAGGTCTTAAAGGAACGCACCACATTATGACGAGAGGTCACACGAGTCTGACAGCGGCACATCTACGAGCGCTCGAAGCCTCGGCGGAGGCGGCCGCTGCCTCTGCGCAAGCCCTGGTGGCCGAGATTCACTCGCTTCGGGCCGCCCTGAAACACCAACAGGAGGAAGATCCGGGGATTGAACTGCCAAAGGTATGCCCCAAGTGCGGGTCGAAGCCTGAGTTTCACGTTCCAACGTCGGACGGCAGAGAGGCATGCAGGTCTTGCGGGACTATTTTCTAGGAGGGCGGGATGACAGCGATTGTCAACATCATCAAGGACCGCAAGGTGTACCTGGGCGGCGTGGACCTGAGTGGAGACGAGAACGAGGTAAACCTCACTCTGGAATTTGACATGAAGGAATGCACCACGTTCCCGGATAGTGCGCATGTCAACGCTCCGGGGCTGTCCAAGGTGACATTGAATCAGAAGGGATTCGTCAGCTTCGGCGAGGGGCTTGTGGATGAGACGCTGGCGGCGCGGCTGGGCAAGGCCGGCGTTCCCGTTTCTGTAACGCAGAAGGGCGGCCTGGCGGGAGAGATCGCCTACTTCACGAAGGCGTGGGGTTCGAGCTATGCGCCGCGTATGGCCGTGGGAGAATTGCCGAGCTTTGACTTCAATATGAGCCAGGCGGGCGGCGCAGTGATTCGCGGCACGATTCTCATGGCGAAGGCAACGCTCGCCGATGGCGCGCATCAAGGAACGGCATATAACCTCGGGGCGGTTCCTGCTGGATCGAAGATGTATGCTGCCCTGCATGTCTTTGACGGCAGTGCGAGCGGTTCCATTCAGATTGACGGCGCCGACAAGATCACGTTTGAGCAGACAGCAGGCCCGGGATCGCTTTACAGGGTAGTAGACGGCCCTATTGCCGGCGCTCAATGGCGTGCAGTCATAACGGCAGTCGGTCCGAGCACGGTGTTCGTGGTGGCTGGTATCGCATAGAACGGTGAGGAGTGGACCATTAACGAGGCCTGGAGAGATCCGGGCTTTTTTCATTTTTGGAGGAGTTTCCAATGACCGCTGTGGTCGAAGTCATCAAAGATCCGTTCCTCAGTGTGGACGGGAATGACATCTCCGATCAGGTATCGGAGATCCAGCTCAACTTCGCCCTCGATGAGATCGAGTCGACGGCGAGCGGCGACAGCTGCCACGTCTATGTGCCTGGCCTGGAGAAGCCCACGGCGAGCGCGAAGATGTTCAAGAATTACGGCGCAGGCAGCGTGGACGAACTTTTGTGGAATACCCGCGGCCAACTCGTTCCGTTCATCATGCGGCGCAAACGTGCAGTCAAAGCCGTAGATAACCCGGAGTTTTCCTTCTCAGGCTTCATGGGCCAGATCCCGTTGATTTCCGGTGCGGTCGGCACTGCCGAGGAGCTGACGATCAACATCGGCATCAACACGCCGATTACGAGAAGCACGAACTAAGGGAACGCTACTGATATTTCAGGAGGTTGGGCTCGGAGGCGAAGGACCTTTACTTTTGGTTTTGGTTTTGAGTGACGATCTTGATTGCTATAACCGACGTGTTTACCTGCCCGCTTACCAAATATTGCTCAATCGGGGCGCCCTGCGTCGAGTTTGGAAAGACACGCATCATCCTAAGGACGATGGTCGGCGCACTGCCGGCTGGCAGAAACTGCTTAATTTGTGCCACCTGAGTTTTTGCCAAGTCAGAACTTGGGCTGTTGGGATATCCATTTAGAAACTGCGTTAGCGCTTGAAGGCTTGTCCTGGTCGCACCTAGCTTCGTCTCCTCGGTCAGGGAAGAATCCATCAGTTCACGATAGATAACCGTCGTGTCTATTTGCGCGGCTTCTGCAAGTTCTTGCAGGTTCGGGTCGTTAGGGAAGAAGAGCAAGTAATTCCTGAAATCATCCAATGCAAGGAGGAGGTTTTCGTCTCCGCCCTCTCTATAATGGCTAAGCGCGATCGCCCAATAACCCAGAGGTTCCGCTTTATCGCCAGAATAAGCTCGAACGAGAGTTTGGAAGGAAAGCCTGGCTTCGCCATATTTGCCGCTTCGCAAATAAGCCAACCCAGTTTCGAACAGCTCACGGGCTTGGGGTGAAGACTCGTCCAAAAGCCGCTGCCAGAACGGCATCAAAATCGAAGTCGCGTTGGGATCATGGGTGCGCTGGTTTGGGGCGGTTCTCCGGAGAATGGTCCAGGGTGCACCGGACAGAACGTCATGTGACTCCGAGCTCGACGAGAGGGCAGATACCCTGCTCAAAGTTGAGCTTGCGGCTAATGGTGACTTTGCGGCTGATGCTGACCTTGTGGTGATGGTGCTCTTGCGGGAGGCCCAGAGGCTGATGGGACTATTGGAGATGCCGGGAAGAAGAATGAAAGAAGCAGTGGCGACCAGGCCCAGGATGAGGAGAACAATACGTGTTCTCAAAGTCACGGTGTGGCTCTCCCTTGATAATTGCACCCCTTCTTCTTACGGCAGGCAGTCCACGCCAGTTGCATTTTAAATCGCACCCCGCGGGGGATGGCATTGAACGGCGGGCAGGCTCATGCCCGGCGCAGGCTGTTTTAGTTTCAGCACTTGCAACCAGAAATGGGTTCGGGGAGATCCTCCGGGCTTTTGATCTTAGGAGTTTCACGTGGGAAACGTCGCAGTTATCAAGCAGGATGGAGTGTTCTACGAGCTTTCGGGAGACGAGGTGATCTTCCCGCTGCAGTTTGAGCAGGGCGGCCAGGATGTTATGGGCTACTTCGCCATGGACGCGCAGACCGGCGCGCATGAGGTCAAGGCATTCCTTGACGACCTGATGCCCAAGACCAAGGCCTCCGACATGCCGGATGAAACAGAACTGGAAGCCGGTGATGATGTCGGCGTGAGGGCATTTGTCACGAAGCACTTCCGCGGCATCCAGGGCATTGAGGGCGAGGCCACAAAGGAAGAGATGCTCGCCTGGCTGGATGCCAATCCGCAGATCAAAGCCCGCGTCTATACGGAAGGCTACGGCAATCTGATAGTGGCTGGTGAGGAGGGCACGGGCAAGTTGAAGCTGGTGCTCGGAAGCGTAGAGCAGGAAGTGAAGGCAAAACGGCCGCTTTATGTGCCGGAACTTGACGCCGTGACGGCCATACCGGTGAGTTTCAAGCACCGCCGGGTTACGGAAGAAGATCGGATCCGCCACAAGCGCGCCGGCAAACAAGTCACGAAGGGCCGCCGGCAAATCGTGCGCATCAACTGGGACACGATTGAACAGCTCGCGGACTCGCTGCTCACAGGCCTGGGCGGCTACCTGATCGGCGATCAACCTTGTACGGAAGCCAACAAGAATGCATGGCTTCCCAAGCTGCAACTGAGCGACAAGCTGTTCTTCATTAACCGCGTCTTCAGCCGCGTGGCAGTAAAAAACGGCTAGTCGCGAAGGTTCTCGGTAAGAGCCTTCGCGGCTATCGGCTGTTGCGCGATGATGCCAAGTGCGGGCGGGAGGAGTGTTTTGCCGACCTCTTCCCGCTCCTCGGCGACCCGAAAGCCCAGGATGAAATCCGGCACGAAACTCCGCACCTCCGTCATTGCGGTCTGCTCAAAAAAGACCCTCGGTGCTGCCTGCAGTGTGGTCTGAAAGAGAACCCGTATCCGAAGAGGGACGTTGAAGCGGTGTTTGAGGCGACCAAGAATGTCGAGTTGGTGCGCGACGCCTTGGATCTCCATTCAAACTGGGAGATCGGGCTTCTGCCAAAAGTGGACCTTTTCGACCTTTCTCCTGATCAGATAACGGCGCTGGAATCCGTGCAGTATGAGCGGCAAGTCCATGTGGCCGAACTTCAAGCCAACATAATCGCCGCGCGGCTCGCAGCGGTCTTTATCAGGTGATCCATGCCGGGTTCCACCATCCAATTCACGC
>JAIQGI010000053.1 GCA_020072565.1 Terriglobia bacterium | reverse complement strand
TGTCATGTACAACGAAGAGATTCATATCCAATCGCTTCGAAATAAAGGGTCCGAGGTTTTGGACTTTATTGACAAGGCCGCATAGAGAATCATGAAATCAAAAATACTTGACAGACTACCTCAGATGTCTTCGGGCCTCCTCACGGCCAGAATATCAACCGTTGGACAGCCTCCTACGACTGGCCCCATTCACTGCCGGCACTTCGGGCTTTCTTCGGGCCTCCTCACGGCCAGAATATCAACCGTTGGACAGCCTCCTACGACTGGCCCCATTCACTGCCGGCACTTCGGGCTTTCTCGTAAGATCTTCAGGCTCCATTGCATTCCCCAAATCAGGCGCGAAGCGCCGGCAGTGCGTAGCCCCGCGCGTAAGCGCGGGGTTAGCACAGCCAATGGTCGAGGCCCGAAGGGCCGGCACTTACATGTCGTCCACCATTTGGAATCTCATTCCCATGCCCATTGGAGCCAGGGCGCGCATAGAGGATGAGATCCGTACAAGGTTCAGGTCATGCCGCCACACTCCAAAGGCTCCGCCTGTTTTCGAAACAGGGAAACGCTTCAAACACGATCACATGACGAAATCGAGTCCGGCCACGAACCCGCTCGGGCGGAATAACAGGTTCGTCCCGGGGACCGGTTTTCTCCAGCGATACTGATATTCCAAACCGAACTTGATGTTGGCGCGAATCAGGATCTGAAGGCCCGGGCTGAATCGATTGCGGGAAAACCGTTGCGATGCGCCGTTGAAGAAATCCGCCGGCGAGTTCACCACGTCATAGCGCATGAGCGCAATCGCCCAGGGATAGAGCCAGTATTGCGTTTGGACGAACCCGCCGCTGAAGTTCACTGCGGGACCATGATCCAGAGTGAAGGTGGCAGGATCCGGGACCAGGTTGGAATCATGGCCGAACATTCCGAGCCCGTACATTTCGAAATCGCTGCGGAATCGGAAACGGAAGTATCCCCCGACACGATAGTAGGGCTCATTGATATCCGCGAAACCAGGAAACAACTGGCGGTCGGTGTTGAGCACGTTGCGCCCGTAGCCGTAGAAAGCGCCGATTCGCAGTGAGGTGTGATCATGGGGACCGGTCGCCCCGGCCGCCTGCACCTCTCTGCGCGCTGCGCGGTCACGCTCGAGATTGAACTGCTGGAAAACGTGAGCATATACGCTCTTACTGTTGTTGGCGGGGGTGCTGTCGTTGCTTCCGTTCACGAGGGCGACCGACCAGTTGAAATTTCCATCGTTTGGATAACCGCCGAATTCGAAACCGCGCTGCGGTACGCCCAGCGTGAATGGGTTGTTCGTAGTGCCGAGCACCCCGGCGACTGACGTCTGATCGTAAATATCGTAGTCGCTGAGATTGATGGTGCGCGCCTGTGTGAAGGGCAGATCCAATTCAAACTGCCCGAAGCGCACGTTCAGTGCATCTTTGGGCAGGCCCAGGTAGTGGCCAATGTCATTGGCCTTCAAGTAACCGTCACCGAGCCCGCCGTCGGCTCCTGAACCTCCCGCGGAAATGTCGTCGTCGATCCACCAGGAGAGTCTTTGCCCAAAACTTCCGGCCGTTATGGCCGTGAAGGTATTGGGTGAGAACAGGTCCGTCCTGGGCTGGAATCCCAGGGCCAGCGGCTGCTTGTTGTTGTAATTGAAGAAGCCGGAGTACCTGAGAGCGACCGGTATGGTGCCGGGAATTTCACCGGGGAACACCGCCTTGGGAAATACCTCGCGCTGAGCCTTGGCTCCCAGCAAAACGGGAGGTTCCTTGACGAAGGTTTCGTCGTCCTTAGGAAATTTGAGACCATTTTTTTTGAAGGCCCATCCGAAATCATTGAGCTCCGGGAAATCGTTGTGACAAGTCGTGCAGGAAGTTCCGTATTTGCGGGAGAAGTAAGGAATGGCCAGCGCGCTCGGTGTTCCCAGCAGGAACAGGTAAGCAAAGCCGGCAAACAGAAACGCAAAAAGCGTGGACGCCGCATAAGCTTTTTTACTAAGGGGCATGGCGGTTGTCTCCTTGCAGATCAGGATCCCTTGGGGCCCCCCCGCTGTTCAGTGACGGGCGCACCCGTTGAGCGTGACGGCCGTCACAGTGCCGCGGATCGGGCAGGCGGGCCTGTGTGAGGGCGCAGGATGGCAGAAGTTTCGCTGGGATAGATCATGCCTTCACAGATGCTGAATTACGACAATTGCAGGAAAGGCAGTCAGAAGTATTTATAAGAAGTCAAACCGCGAAGTTGCTGAGGCTGCAAGATGACAATCGTGCCGCCCCTGACTCGTATCAGTTGTTTGCGTTTGAAGTCTCCCAGGACGCGACTGACTGTTTCGCGCGCAGCACCGATGCTTTCCCCGATTTCCTCGTGGGTCATGTGGACGGCCAGGCGCATGCCTTCCTCCACCAGCTCGCCGTGCTGCTCTGCCCAGGCCAGGAGAAACTGCGCCACCTTGACCTGAGTGCCCGGGGCCAGGGCCAACAGTCGTGTTTGATCATAAGCCTTGTGAAGCTCCATGCTGAGGTGCCTGGAGACATTGAGAGACAAGTCGGGGTGCGCACGAAGAAGCTGAAGAAACTGCAGCCTCGGAATGAAGCTCACCTGGCAGTGAGACAGAGTCTCGGCCCTCATGGCATAGGGTTCATTGGCAACGATGCTGCTGAGCCCCAGAGATTCACCACGCTCCACGATGCGCAGGCTGACTACGTGTCCTGTTGAAGAGCCGACGCTCAATTTAGCCTGGCCGGAGCAGAGAATGAACAGCCCGCGCGGCGCTTCTCCCTCGACAAACAGCACTGCCCCGCGCGGATACAGAGAAGATTGTCGCAGCGAGTTCAACGCGGCCACGGTTCCCTGAGGGAGCCGGCAGAACGGCCCCTTCTCACGCATTGCACAGCTGGAGCAGCTTTCGACGACACTCACATTGTAGGGGACGCGATGTTCCAGCATGGACACCTGCAATCGTTACCCGTCACGACCACCTTATGGGATCTCCGGGGCTGGGTGGGAACTCCTCGATTCGGCCGGAAGCGGAAGAAGAACTGATCTGCTGCACCGCCCTGAGATCACGCCTAGTATTAGCATAGTACAAGACCGGACTTGTTCAAGTGCGCTGTCGGCTGTCTACCTCCCCCTGTATCTGAAAGTCACCTTGGTCTCTTCGTCCAGCACAAGCGGCCGAACGAACCGGAACGAAGTGCCGGCACGCGGCACATCCACCCGCACCGGCAACACCCCGGCGACGCGCCGCTGCAGATTGGTGACATTGGCTGAAGCGACGTTCACCGCCTGCTGGGCATTCTTCTTAAGGTCGTTGGCGATCCTCTGGGATTCCATTGCCGCGTTAGCCGATGTGACGGTAACAGTCTCCATCGTACCTCCCACTTGAAGCGCGATATTGTAATTCGCTGGGCGGCTGGCATCGTAGGCAATTTCGCGGACGCTGTTTTTGAAACCCGGCATGTCGGCAGTGATTCGAATGCGGCCCGAAGGCAGGTTTGAGGCAACCCAACGGCCCGCCTCGTCGGTGACGGTTCTGGTTGTGGCGCCGCTATCCAGGTGGAGGATGTTCACGGTCGCCCCTGGGATCACGCCGCCCGACGGATCCACAATCGTTCCCCCCAACTGGCCGGGAAGCATCGCCCCGCTATAAAAGCCTGCGATCGCAGAGGTGCGGGCATCCGCCGCGGCCGCTTCATCTTCGGCTGCGAGTCGAGCATCCGGTATCAACAGACCAGCGGAGAGCACATTTCCGCCGAAGTCTTTCACCGCGTAGCGCCCGGGCAGAAAGACCTCCCAACGCAGCACGCTGATCGGCACGTCCAATCCAGGCAGGGTCAGCTCCGCATCCCCCTTTTTGGCGAACGGGGCGCCCGAGTGCATGAAGACGAAAGAGACATCGTAGGCATCGGCCGGGCGGAACCCGGTACGCAGCAGGGGAACGCGACTGCCGTCGGAACCTTCGACCGGCTTGACGCTCTCGCCGCCGACATCGGCGGACACGATCACCGCCCCGGGTGGCAAGGCGACTTTCAAGAACGGCTGGGCGTGGTTTTTCAGTCTCAGCTTTATTTCCGTGAGCGATTTCCCCTCGGATGTCACCAGCGTAGTGACTTCGGCTCGTTCTGCGACGGCGGCCAGCACGCTGCTGTCCGGAAAGCGATTCCATTGGAGCGCCAGACTCGGAACTTCGTTCGGCCGCCGGTGATACCGAAACGCGCCTTGCAGGGGATTCCGTGCGAGTGAGCGCAGGAAGGCATTGACTTCCTTCAGATCCATGCGCCGCAGACCGCCACCTTCCTTTGCGTCGAGTTCGATGGTTCCGGTGGCCTCGATCAGGACTTCCCCGGTTTCCCGCTGGGTCCCTTTGAAGCTGATAATCGGGACCTCGACCTGGGAACCGGCCATCGATTTTTCCATGGAAATTAGCACCTGGTGGCGCGCGGTGCCGTTTACGTTCAGGATCAGGTACCCTGATTTCGTCTCACTCGATTGCAGCGAGGCGCCTGTGACTCCCGTGATTTCATAACCTGCAGGCACCTCGATCTCAAATTGGGAAGGTTCGCCCTGTAGAACGGTGATGTCGGACAGCGCCGCCAATCTGATTTCGGCTTCTCCCACTGAAACGAGAGTCTTCACATCGGACAGAAAACGTATCTCCCGCGGAGCAGCGACTGCCGCGATTTCCCGCGTTGCCCACCATATGCTTGCGGGCTGCCCCGGTACGAGGGTTGCGTCCACGACCGTCCGGTTGTTGTTCGATGTTCGGTTGGTAATCAGCCCGGGATTGATCCTTACGTTGGTGTGGTCGCCGGGGATTTCCAGTACGAGGTGTGCCGTTCCTGCAGAAGGCACGGGCAAGACGAACGATGCGCGCCCAGCCTCGATGGTCATTGCCAGCGCCGCCTCCAGCGCCACGGAAAATTCGCCGGGGCCGGCGAGCACGGCAAACTGAGTTCCCCCTTGTTGTTGAAGAGGCAAGGCTCTTGTTTCGAGACGCGCATCCATGATGGTCATTCCGCTTATCAGAGGCACCTTGACTGTGCCCTTTTCGAAGATTTCGCCTTCAAGCTGAACCGTTCCGCGTACCAGTTCGTTGGTCGCCCGCAGTTGCAATTCAGCGCGTTTGATCGCATGCCGGATGGGGGGCGGATTGGGCTTAGTGGGAGGTTTGCCGGCCAGCTCCACCAGTCGATTGAACTCGTCCAGAGGCATCGTGACATTGCCCGCAGGCGGGATCGGGGGAGCGGTTTTCTCCTGTGCGAGAATGGCGGCGGACATGGTAACAGTTGCGACCAGAACGATTGAGAGCGTGCTGCTTTTCATTTCATCCCTCCCTTCTTGCCGGTCCGCTGATAGCTCAATTCCACGGTGGGCGTCTGGTTTTCACCTGTCAGTTCGGACATCAGGAAAATGGATGAGCCGACAACAGGAAAAGAGATTTTGATCGGAAGAATGCCTGCGCCCCTGCCGGTTTGAGCTTCAATCTTAAAACGATCCACCAGGGCTTGCATGGCATCGTTTCTTGCGTCGGGCGCCAGCTGAGACGGCGGTTTGCTTTCCGGTAACGAAGAGCGCTCCAGCTTTTTTGCCAGAACCGAGGAAGAGGGATCCACATAGGATTCGGCATGGAACGATCCGGGTTCAGTCGATATTCTGAACAGGGGCGGATACTGCAATCGCAGTCCAGTCCGCGAAACCGGCAGATCCAGTTTCGGCAGAGGGACAAGGACCTTGCCTCTTTCGTCCCATGGCTTGCCTGCCCAGACATACAAGATCTCAACGGCAAAGCCGGACGCCTCCTCGCCGCCGCGCGCCTTTTCGAGGGGGAGCAGCAGGCCTCCATCCGATGCCTGGCCCGGCCGGACCGCCGTTCCAGACAAGGTGGCGCTCCACAGCCGCGCACCCGCCGGCAGTGTGATCTTGAGGAAGTTCCTTTGGTTGTTGCGTACCGCGAACCGGCCTTGCACCAGTGTCTTGCCCTCGTTCGTCATGAGAACTTCATAGCGGGCTTCTTCGACATTGGCCATCAGCACAGCCTGCTGGGCATACCGGACTACATTTATGTTGAGCATCCTCCCTGCTTTCGGATCGACGCTGCGAAAACGGAACGCAAGGAGCGAAGGAGACTGGCGGCTGGATACCATCTCACCCAGGTCGGAGGCATCGGCGTTTTCAAGACCCTGCAACCTTCTATCCTTGATTTCGCCGGCGCCCAGGACTTCGACTGCGATTCCGCCCGTTTCCCGTTCGGTATTTGCCAGCCGGAGGATCGGAATCTCGATTTGGCCGTCACGCGGGCTGCGGGTTTCGCCGTTAACAACAAAACGGGCGTTTTGCTCGACGGGTTCGAGGAAGGTAATGGCGAGTTCGCTCCCCTTCATTTCCCAGTCCGCAACCATCGCCCCGGAGACCTGGTTGATGTCGACCTTCTCCGGAATCGTCACCCTGATTTCGGCTGTGGCACCCTGGATGATTTCCACATTCACCTCAGCGTTGACCGACGTCGAGTCTTCGCCGAGACCCACCACCTCTGTGAGAGATCCGCGCATGCGCAAGGGTTGGCTGTTGCGGTGATCGTCGGTCTTCCGGCGCCAGGCAAACGTGAGCGGCTGAATTCCGTTCCCGTATGCGAGCCACCTGCTTTCCGTCGCCGACTCGGACGCCTCAACCAGCACGCCGCCGCTCAGCTTGACGTCCATTCCCTGGCGCGAGAGCTGCACCAATGCCCGTGTGACGCCGGACATGGTGCTGGGAAGAGCTATGCTTTCATTGCCGGCATTGGATGCGACCGGAACCGCCACGTCAAGAATAAGCATATAGCGGCCCGGGCGTGGCAGAATCACAGACAAGGGGCCGGCGCCTTTTTCCCCTCCGCCGGATACCAGGGAAAGTAGCTTGCCGTCAAGTTTGGCCTCGCGGACATAGAGACCGGAGGGAATCGGGACGCGCACCCAACCGTCTTTAATGACGTCAACGGTAAGGCTGGCTTGTCCAGTGGCGAGTTCGCCGTTGACGTGCAGATCATAATCCACCCGAGTCAGGGTGGCTTCGACGGGCAACACGTCTGAATCGCGCTCGGTCGGAAATGCCAGGGCTCGGAGTCTTTTGTATTCATCCACCGGAATTACAACCCAACCTGAAGATCGGGATGAATCCTGTGCCGAACAGGTGCCCGGCCGCAGAAGAAAGCCAAAGGCGGCAACTCCGCACCAGACGGCCGCAAGTAGGAACATCCTATTCGGACGCCACATAATCAGCCTTGCCATTACACTCTCCTCCTGATCGGGAAAACATGATTCGCTCTCTGGCGATGCCCAGCTGCGCCGGGGCTCGCGGTGTTCGCGATATTTGAGGGAGTCGTATCCTCACAACTATCACTGCCCATGATTGCATTCAAATGGTTAGTTGGGACGAGTTTCCACAAAAGCCTAAAACACGCGAAGCGGGAATGCAAACATCTTCGCTGTGGTTTTGTCCGGCTGCGGTGCCCGACATGCCGCGAACGCCTTTTGTTGCCACTTGGTTGCAAGCGAAGGTGTTTTCGCCCGGCCGGCCACCAGAAGCGCCCTGCTCTAACGCAGATCATTCATGAATATGCGATCAAAAGGCCGTTTTGGACGCGGGGGAACGCTGACAGACGCTGACCGTTCGGTTTTGGTCGGCGGGCAGGAGCTCCTGCCGTTCATCCGCGTCCAATTTTGTTGCTTTTTGCCGAGGTGCGGTTCTGCTTCATGAATGTTTCAGGCTAAGGCCTGACACCAGATCTGCAGTTTCCCCTTGTCGCCCTGCCGAAAGAACCTTTAAGATGCGCGCAACCGTATCCATGCGAGGGCCCAGCCGTGGCCGGCGCGCCCGGCGGTCCTAACGAAGGAGGGAACCATGACAATCAGTTGGATGAGAAGAATCGCCATCCGCTGTGCTGTTTTTGCATGCCTGGTTGTGCTGTCGTCGGGCGGCAGCATGATTGCCCAGAACCAGAAAGCCGCGGTGAAACCCGAAGCTGTTCAGAAGGTGGACGAGGAGTACACCGCGAAGATCAAGGAGTACACGCGGGACCCGCGCATCCTGACGGAGCTCGTGGATCACCTGCCCGCGTCTGCCACCGTGCCCACGCCGCTCAAGGCCCTCGGTCGCATCCCCGGCACGCCGGACGAGCTCACCTACTACAAAGACATCAAGGCTTATTTCGAGACCCTTGCCAAGGCGGCGCCCGGCCGCTCAAGACTCTTCACAATCGGCAAGAGCGAGGAAGGCCGCGACATGATCGTCATGGCCATCGCCGATGAGGCGACGATCAAAACGCTCGACAACTACAAAAGGATCCTGGCCGACCTTACCGATCCACGGAAATTGACCGATGCGCAGGCACAGCAACTCATTGCGACCGGCAAGCCTATTTACTGGGCGACCGGCAACCTGCACTCGGGTGAGACGGGGAGCGCCGAGATGCAGATGGAACTTGCCTATCGGCTGATCGTCGAAGAGACGCCGTTTATCCAGAACATCCGCACCAACACGATCGTTTTCCTCACCCCAGTAGTTGAAGTGGACGGCCGCGAGAAGGTCGTGGACAACCTGTACTACCAGAAAAAGACCGGCAAACGCATGCCGCTCCTCTGGTGGGGGCAGTATGTTGCCCACGACAACAACCGCGACGGTCTGGGGCTGGGACTGAAGCTGACTCAGAACGTGCTCCGCACCTACCTCGAATGGCATCCCACGGTAATGCACGACCTGCACGAATCTCAGGATTACCTGTACGCGTCGACGGGCGCCGGGCCCTACAACACGGCGGTCGACCCCGTGCTGACCAACGAGTGGTGGCAGATCTCGGAATACGAGGTCGCCGAAATGACCAAGCGCGGCGTGCCGGGTGTATGGACCGGTTCGTTCTACGACGGCTGGGTGCCCAACTACCTCTTCTGGATCGCCAACCTGCACAACTCGATCGGCCGGTTCTACGAAACCGAGAGCTACGGCCCGGCGAACCGCGAGGTGGCCACCTCGAGCAGCAAGGAGTGGTACCGGCCGAACCCGCCGCTGCCGCGCATCAACTGGGGCCCGCGCAACAACGTGAACATCCAACAGTCGGGGCTGCTCCTGGCGCTGCAGTTTACGGCCAAAAACCACGAGATGCTCCTCGAGAACTATTATTTGAAGAACAAGCGCGCAGTCGCCCTGGGCAAGGACGGCCCCCTGTACGCCTGGGTGATCCCAGCCGGCCAGCGCCGCCGCGGCGAGGCCGCCAGCCTGGTGAACCTGCTCCGGCAGGAAGGCATCGAGGTGCATACCGCCAACAGCGGCTTCACCGCCGGCAACGTGCAGGTGGCCGCGGGCGACTATGTCGTCCGGATGGATCAGCCTTACAGCCGCTGCGCCGTCAACTTCCTCGACACCCAGTTCTTCTCGCCGGCCAACCCGAGCCCGTACGACGACACCGGCTGGTCGCTCCCGCTGCTGCGCAACGTGAAGGTGGCGAAGATCGAGGACAAGACGGTGCTCAGCCAGCCGATGACCCTGCTCGCGGCAGACGCAAAGGTACCGGGGACGATCACCGGTTCTGGCAGCGTGATCATCGTCGACCACAATGGGGACACCAGCCTCGCGCCGTTCCGTTTCGCGAACAGGGACGTCAAGATGCAGGCGGCCGAAGAGGCGTTCGAGGCCGCCGGCCGCAAGTTCATTGCCGGCGCGATTATCATCCCGAATGCCGACAGGGCTGCGCTGGAAGCGTCGATCAAGGAGTATGGTCTAGCCGCCTATGCGGTCGAATCGGCGCCGGCCGTGAAGATGCATGAGATGGTGACGCCGAGGATCGGCTACGTGCACTCCTGGTCGAATACCCAGAACGAGGGCTGGGTGCGGATGACGTTCGATAAGATGAAGATTCCCTACACTTTTTTCGGTGACACGAAATTGCGCGAGCCGAACCTGCGGCAGAGGTACGACGTGATCATCTTCCCTCACGTCGGCGGCACGGCCGAATCGCAGGTGAACGGCGTGCAGGGCGCCGAACCGATCCCATACAAGAAAACGGATCTGACACCGAACCTGGGCGTCCAGGATTCGGCCGATGACATCCGCGGAGGCATGGGCTTCGAAGGGCTCATCAATTTGATGAAGTTTGTTCAAGAGGGTGGCCTGCTTATCACCGAGGGCTCGACTGCGACCATTTTCCCCGACTACCACCTCGTCAGCGGAGTCACCATCGAAGAGCCGACAGGCCTCTTTGCGCGCGGTGTCGTGATGAAATCGCAGTTCGTGGACAGGAACAGCCCGATCGCCTACGGCTACGATAGCGACAACCTTGCGGTCTACTTCAGCTCGGGACCCGTGCTGAACGCGGGCGGTGGCGGATTCGGTGGCGGATTTGGTGGTGGTGGCGGGCGCGGCGGCAGCCAGATTCCCGGCGTCGGCATGAATCTGAATCCGAATGCGGTCCAGCCGACGTTGACGACGCTCGACGGCCCTCCACCGGCGCAAACCGGGGCTCGCGGCGGTGTGCCCGGCGCACCTGGTGGCGGCGGACGCGGCGGGGGCGGTGGCGGCCGGGGTGGCGCGGGCGGCGGCGATCAGGCGCAGCAGCCGCGCGTGATCCTGCGCTTCCCGAACGATCCGAACGACCTGCTGCTCAGCGGCGGCCTCGTCGGCCAGCAGGCGCTCGCCGGCCGCGCACTGGTGATCGATGCGCCGCTCGGCAAGGGCCACGTCGTGATGTTTGCCAACCGCCCGTTCTGGCGCTACGAGACACACGGCAGCTTCAACCTGGCGTTCAACGCGATCCTGAACTGGAACCACCTCGACGCCGGCGCCGCTCAGCCCGCCGCCCGGACGCGGGATCCACAATAGGAAACCCGGGGACGTCCCAGCCGTTTACTTGTTTTCACGGAGCTGCGGTTTTACGAAAGGTGTTCACTCGAAAGCCGGGGGATGTCCCCGTTCACCTGTTTTGGGAAGCGGCGGACTTGTTGACAATAGAACGCGGACTTGAGGACTCAGGAAGCTGCGAGGACTGTGCGGGGATTGCGCTGGTGGATGATCAGCCTGGTATTCCTGGCAACGCTGATCAACTTTGTTGACCGGCTTACCATCTCTGTGCTTGCTCCGGTGATTACGGTTCAGCTCGGTCTGACGAATCTCCAGTTCGCGAGCATCAGCACGTGGTTTCTGATCGCCTACACTGCTAGCCAGGGTTTATCAGGCAAGCTCTACGACCGCGTCGGAACGCGATGCGGATTTACCGTTTCCATCCTGATCTGGTCAGCAGCGGCCGTGGGCCACGCATTCGTGCGTGGCCTGGCCAGCCTGAGTTGTCTGCGCTTTATTCTCGGGATCGGCGAAGCGGGCAATTGGCCCGGCGCAGCCAAGGCGATCGCCGAGTGGTTTCCGGCACGCCAGCGCGCTCTCGGCATGGGCGTCTTCAACAGCGGTGTGTCTGTCGGCTCCATCCTGGCGCCCCCGTTGATTGTCTGGCTGCAGTTGCAGTTTGGATGGCAAACGACGTTTATAGTCACTGGCGGGCTCGGATTTGGCTGGCTGATTTTGTGGCTGCTTTTTTATGACACGCCGGAGCATCACCGGGCAATTTCCCGTGAAGAGTACGCATTCATCAAGGAAGGCAGGCCTCTGACCTCCCAATCCCAATCCGTGAGCTGGCGGCAACTCCTGGCGTACCGCGAGGTGTGGGCGATCGTGATCTCACGATTTCTGACCGATCCGGTCTGGTGGTTGTACATCACATGGCTGCCGCTCTATCTTTCCACGGTGCGCGGCTTCAGCCTGAAGCAGATCGGGATGTTCGCCTGGCTCCCCTATGTGGCAGCGGATGCCGGAAGCTTGCTGGGCGGCTGGGCTTCAGGTTACCTCATGGGTCGGGGACTCAGCACAAACGCGGCGCGGAAGATTGTGATGGCAGCAGGTGCGCTGCTGATGCTGGCCGGTATCCCGGCTGCGCTTTCGAGAAGCGCCATAAGCGCGTTGGCATTCATCAGCGTGGTGACATTTGGATTTCAGAGTTGGATCAATAATCTACAGACCACGCCGAGTGATTTTTTCCCTGAGCAGGAAGTCGCGTCCGTTGCCGGGCTGGGAGGAGTGGGCGCGGGCATTGGAGCAATTCTGTTCACCCTGACAACCGGATGGGTGGTCGACAGACTTCATTCGTATACCCCCATTCTGATTGCGGCAGGTCTGCTTCCTGTGCTGGGCACGGCGGTATTTTTCTCCCTCGGGGGTGAAATCCGCAGGTTAAAGCCCGCCCGGTGATTGACGTGAGGCGAGAGGAACGGTGGGCGACAATGACGGACGGTGGAAACCAGATCCGCCTGAAAGGGGTATCGCGAAATGCAGAGAAACAAGTTCGTATTCAGTACGAAAGAAACTGTCCGTTATCGTTTCCCCACGCACGTCAACGATCTGGTGATGGACCGGGCCGAGGCGGAAACGTCCGAGGTATTCCTCGTCGTGCTCGAACCTGGCGAAGGCCCGCCCCTGCACGTTCATCATGATACGGAACAGATCTTTTACATAATGGAAGGCGCCGGCGTTTTGCAGGTTGGCGAACTGCTGCAGTCATGTCCGGTGAATCCGGGAGACGTCGTGCGTATTCCGCCGCATACTCTTCATCGCGTTCAATGCCAGGGTTCACATGCACTGCGCTACTTGAGTGTGGATTGCTTCGTGGGCGGCAGACCCGCGGAGGAGCCGACATGGGAGAGCCACGTAAAGGCAATGTGCGCCCAAAACGGTTGGAATTTCGACGACATCTTCAGGAATAAATAGCGACATCGCTTCGCAGGCGCCTGCAACTCGACGGCGCCCCAAGCGGAAAACCCGGAGCGACCATTTGCAGATATAGTACTTGGCACGCCGGTTGTTTTCCGATTCCTCATGCTGGCAGATTATTGCTGTTGAACTCATCCCTGCACTTCACCACGCCGGACACACCCTCCATGGCAACCGCGTCCAGGATGAGCACCATGAAAGCCTCGTCCGGGACTCCCTGCCACCGGCATGCGAGGCCATGGGCGGACCCACGCTCGAACCCGAAGCGCGGATAGTAATCAGGATGACCGAGCACGACCACGAACGGACAGCCGCGCTCGCGGAGTATCTCCAGTCCGCCCCTCACCAGTGCCGAGCCGATGCCTTGCCGCTGGCGCTCCGGCATGACTGCCATCGGCGCCAATCCCATCCCGACGATGCGGCGCCCCGGCCCCTCGACTACCGCCGGCGTGAAGAGGATGTGGCCCACGACCTCATTGTCCTCCGCCACCAACGACAGGGAGTCCCCACAGGCCTGTCGGAGTCTGTCGACAATGTCAGCCTCCGTGGGCTGGCCGAATGCCCGCTCGTTGACCGTACGGACTTGGGAAACGTCTTGCGGCCTTTCGACTCTGATCGCGATCATGCCTTTCTCCCAGGTGGCCAGGTGGGGTCGGACCGTCGGCACGCACGCCGTCGGAGACAAGGGGATTGACTGGGCCGTCGACTCTTACAAGGAAGCGCTCGACGCCACGAAGATGCGATGCCTGCGCGCTTCGATCATTCACGCCAACATCCCGACCGATCATGCCATACATTCCAATGCCCGCCCAGGGTGGGTCGCTCATCAATTGGAGTCGAGCGGTTTGAAGAGGCGCGACGGGCCGAGGCCGAGCGCAATGAGATTGGCGCGAAATTCTTTGGCCATGTGCCGGAGTGAAAACCGTGTCAGCACAAGGGCCAGCAACGCGACCGCAACGGTGGCGATGAAGGCGGCTGTGTGACTCCGGAATATCAGCCACTGCAGGAACGCCAGGACCGCAGCGCAGGGTGCGCTGATCAGCATCACCGGCGTCAGGTCAGCCTGGGCCGACACGCGCACGGGATTGGCGAAGGGAAGGCCATCCATCAGAAAAAACTCCGCGCTCAAATACAGTGATGCCATCGCGGTGCTGAAAATAACGAACAGCAAGGCGTCTCTCCACCCCCAGAACCAGATCGCCGGAAACATGAGCAGCAGATGCGCAATCCCGATGCAAGGCAGCCAGAGGGAGCAGTAGACGCCCCGGGTGAAAGCCCCCATGTTCCGGAAGGGCAGGGTGAGAAACACGGCGGCACCTTGAGGCTGGTCGGTCTGCGACAGAAGGGCGATCGGATACAGGAGCATAAAGGCGAGTGCGTGCGGCAACGCGTGAAGCGGCGCGAACCGGCCCGGCGCAAAGGGTGAGACGCCGATTTGAGTGAAACCGATAAAACACATCGCGATGATCGGCGTGACTACCATCGGCAGAGCCTGGCGTTTGAGGTTCCAATCACGTCGCAACATGATTCCGGTGAAAGCGCAGGCACCGGTCCCGGCGGGAGAGCCGGAGGCCGACCGGACCAGGCGCCGGATCCACCCGGTCCGCGGTCGCGCGTCGGCGGCACGAGCGTGCCCCTGTACGAGCATTGTGGCGCGCGCCAGGTATTCGAAGCCGAAGGAACGCAGCCCGAGCGCGATCAACAGGCCCGTCACCGCTGCTGCCAGGATTGCCATCCAGATATGAAAGCCAGGCGCGGCGTGGCCCAGGAGCGCAATCGAGACAAACCAGTTCGGCGGAAACCACGCCCAGTGGGCGGGCTGCAAATGCGCCTTTCTTAGTGTCGATATCGCCGAACCGGCCGCGCCGCCCAACATCGGCACGAGGGCGAACAGGGATACCTGAATCCCCATGGCAACCCCTTTCAGTCTCTCCGGTGCGACAAAATGATATAGCCATCCATAGCCGCCACAAATGACGAAGGCGAGGAAAAATCCGGCCAGGTAAGAGGCCAGCATGAGGGTGAGAGGGAAAAACCACCGGGCGCCCGGGAGCAACAGGCCCGCCAGTGCCGGCAAGGCGTTGCTCGCCGTGACGATCAGGAACACAACAAGGATCAGGTGGCTGGCCTTCGCCGCAGCGTACGTCAAGCCACCGATCGGCATGTGGGCAAGCACGGAAGCTTCCTGCGGATTCAAGAGACTGTTGGCGGCGTCGCCCATCACTATCACAAAAAGCTGAAACACCGTAAGCCCCATAGGGAAGAGGATGTAGGTGGCGAGAGAAGGGTGGGAGAGAACGATCAGGCAGGGGAAGAGGCTCATGAACACGCAGAAGCCGACCATTATGCCCAACCCGATGGTGGTGATCGCGCCTCTCAGTTCGTAGCGCCCGGCGAGAGTGTCGAACAGATCGATCAGCAGACAGTATTGCCGCGCCTGGATGCCGGCTCGTTCCAGCAGCCGGCGCACCGTGGTGTGTTCAAGGATGCGATTCCGCAACTGCGCGATGGCGCTCACAGCTTCATGGCCTCCAGGATGCCTCCGACCAGGGGCCCGGTGGAAGAGGCTTGAGTCAACGAACGGAAAGCATCCTCGAGGGTTTCGCGGCCTCCGGTCGCTTTCAGCTCCTCCGGGGTGCCGTCCGCGATCAGGCTGCCCTTGTGGATGATCAGCACGCGGTCGCAGACGCGCTCGACCACGTCGAGGACATGCGAGCTGTAAAAAACCGCGCGCCCGTCGCGAGCCAGCGCCGCCAGCAGGTCCTTGACCAGCATGGAACTCATGACGTCGAGTCCGGAGAGAGGCTCGTCGAGCAGCAGAATCTGCGGATCGTGAATAAGCGCCGCCGCGATCAGCACCTTCTGGCGCATTCCCTTGGAGAAGGTGACGAGACGGCGGAATCGTTCCTTGCTCAGTTCGAACACTTCGAGCAGCTGCGAGATCTTGCGCTGGAGCTTTTTCTCCTCGATTTCATGGAGGCGGCCGCAGAGCTCCAGAAATTCCTTCGCGCTCAGGCTTTCATACAGCGCGGCATTCTCGGGAACATAACCCAGGATGTGTTTCGCCTGATCCCGATCCTCCGGAAGGGTGAAATCCTGGACCCGGATTTTGCCGCTGCCGGAAGTAAGTATGCCCGCGAGGATTTTCAGTGTGGTGCTTTTCCCGGCGCCGTTGGCGCCCAGCAAGCCCAGGACCTCTCCGGCTCGCAGCTGAAATGTCAACCCGTGCAGGACTTCGCCCTGGTCATAGCTGAAGCACAATCCTTCCGCCTGGATCGCAAAGCCGTTCATGCGCCTCTTATATCACGGACCCACGCGGCCCATACATCAAAAGGCGCAAGCGGAATGACCTCGGTGGTGAACGGTCGCTTTGAACCGTGGCCGGCTTATATCCCCAGACCTAAGGCACGCGGAAAAAGCACGAATCAACGATGCCCGCGTTCCCGAGCTTTGTTCTTGAGTTCCTCGAGATCGGCGAGGCTGCGCGGCCAGTCCTGTCTCAGCAGCCTGGAGAGCGCGCGATCGGCAAGCAGCTTGCCCCCTGTCTGACAGTTGGGGCAGTAGTTCGTCTCGTTTTCGGCGTAAACGATCCTCTGCACCGGTGCGCCGCAATCCGGGCACGGCTTCCCATAGCGACCGTGGACTGCCATCCCCTCACGAAAAGCAGTCACCTTCTCGGGAAAGCCGAACCCCGTTTCGTGGCGCAACCGTTCTATCCACAGGCGCAACGTGTCCCGCGCGGCCCGATAGAGCGCGGCGATTTCCTCAGCGCTGAGCTGGTCCGTGCGCTTCAGAGGCGAAAGACGGGCCCGGTGCAGGATTTCGTCCGAATAGGCGTTGCCGATGCCGCTGAAGATGTGAGGGTCCGTCAGCGAGCGCTTGAGCGTGTGAGTTTCACTCAAGAGCGAGTCCTGGAATGAATCGAGGCCTGCGCTCAGCACTTCGAGACCGTCGGCGCTATGCTGCATGAGCCCGGCTTCGCCCCGAACAAGGCACAGCGAAGCACGTCTCTTGCTGCCCGCCTCGGTCAGAAGCAGGGTTCCCGTGGCGAAGGAAAATGAAGCCATGCCGATCTTCCCAGGGATCTTCGCGCCAGCCGGCTTCCAGTGCAACCGGCCGGCAATCATCAGATGAAGCACGAGGAAAAGGTCGTCTTCGAGGCAGAAGACCATGCGCTTCCCCATGCGCCGCAGACCCACGACACGTTTTCCGCATGCGGCTTCGAGCGGAGGGTCATAGGTACGCACGAGAAACGGACTCGACACCCGAACCGTTGCCAGGCGCTGGCCGACCACGCGCGTTTCGAGCTGCTCGAGATAAATCACAATATCCGGGAGTTCAGGCATGGTTACGTAATTATGGCAGATGCGGGGGGTGGGTGTTATGCGCGCAAGGTCTGGTGCGGAGCCGCTCGTGTGCCAGCCCTAAGGTAATCCAGGGAGCGTCCCAGGTCCTCAGGAAATTAACCGGCCATGGTTAATTAACATGTTTCGGTAATGCACGATGTGATATAAGTAAGCACGTGCCAAGCAATAAACCAGGATGGTTAATTCAAAAGGAGCCTCGGTGGATCTTTCTTTGGTAATACGGCGCCGGCTCGAACACTTAGGGCTTGAGCAGAGAGATCTGGCGAGTGCCGCGCAAGTCACGGAGTCATACATATCCCAGTTGCTGACCCGGAAAAAGACGCCGCCTGCCACCGACCGCACAGGCATTTACGACAAAATGGAACAATTCCTGAAGCTGCCGAGCGGCGAGCTTGCGAAGCTTGCCGACCAGCAGCGCCTGGAAGAATTGAAGAGAAAGCTGGCAGACCCGCCGGTGCCGCTGTTCAAGGAGGTTCGGGAGTCGGTTCTGCGCAAGTGCAACCCGGACAAACAGAGACAGATGCGTGCCATTTTCGAGAAACAGGCCTTCGGCGAACTCGAACGTCTGGTAACCCAGATCCTTCTTAACGTGATCAAGAATGTTGCCAAAAAAGAATTGCAGAGTGAGAGCTGGCTCCGCCTCGTTGCCGGGCTCAGCAACCGGAGCCAAGAAGAGATGAGGGTTGCCATCCTCGAGTTTTTGGATACCGATGTCTTCCACGTGTCGATCGAAAACTGTGTTGCTTTCCTGGATCCGCTGATTGAATCCTGGGACATCGACCTTGCGACTTTTGCCATTGAAATCCGCCTGGACCAAAGAGCGGGCCTGGGGCACCCTCACAGATTCGAGTTTGTGGAAAGAGAACCGGAACCGGAATTCAACGAAGAGCCTGGGCTCAGGGAATTCCTGGGAAACGCCTCCCTCAGCGAGGATGCGACGCAGGAAGAAATTGGTTTCCTGAGAACTCTGAGGTTTAAGGGTAAACGGCCGACTCCCCTCTATTACTACCGCGAACTCCAAAACCTCAGAGATCCGTTGCATTTTCGCTTCGCGCGACCCGAACGCAACGCGGAGCCATGACCATGATCTATCTGGTCGATGCGGGCGGGGAACATGTAGGCCCTTTTGAGAATCAAGAAGCTGTCGAACGCTTCATCAAGATGATGGCATTGTGCGGTGAAAACTGGGCAGACCACAAAATCGTGGGAGAGAGCGGGGACGATGCAAACGTGCTGCAGAATGCGACCCAAATGGACTCCAGCGCCAATCCGCGGAAGAGTGCCAACAAACTGAAATTGGTCGGGAGGAGGCCTTGAACGTCGCAAAGGTGCTCAAAGAGACCCTGACCATAATCCTGGCTGGAGGGCAGGGGGAGCGGCTCTATCCATTGACCAGAGATCGAGCGAAGCCGTCCGTTCCTTTCGCCGGGCATTATCGGATCATCGACTTCACCCTGTCGAACTGCATCAACTCAGGACTCAAGCGCATCTACGTTCTCACTCAGTACAAGAGCCAATCGCTGGATGATCATCTCAGGCTAGGCTGGAACATTTTCGCCAGCGCGTTCGACGAGTTTCTGTTCTCGGTCCCTCCCCAGCTCAGGACGGGAAGTTCGTGGTACCAGGGAACAGCGGATGCTGTGTTCCAGAACCTCTACATTCTGCGGGAGCGGCTCCCAAGCCGCGTTCTCATCCTCTCGGGCGATCACATTTACAAGATGGACTACAGCGAGATGATTGCTGCCCACGTACGCACGGGGGCCGCAGTCACGATTGCCGCGGCGGAGTGCGACCTCGCCTCGGCGCGCCGGCTGGGTGTGCTGGAGATCGACGAACAGAATCGCATCCTGGCCTTCGAGGAAAAGCCGGACAATCCAAAACCCATCCCCGGCCGGCCCGGCTTCACCTTGGTCAACATGGGCGTGTACTTGTTCGAAACCGATGTGTTAATTAAAGGGACTTCCGGAGACAGCTGCGGCGACAGCCTTGAGGATTTTGGCCGGGACATTCTGCCTCACCTCGTCCAGAGCAAACCGGTTTTCGCCTATCCTTTTCGCGATGATGAGAAGGGAAATTACTGGCGCGACATCGGCACGCTGGATTCTTATTACGAGGCCAGCATGGATTTGCTGAAGGTCGATCCGGAATTCAACCTCTATGACACCTCTTTCCCCATCCACTCTTCCACCCGGCCGCGTCCTCCCGCAAAGATGGTCTTCGCCGGCGGAGAAACGAACCGCAAGGGGGTCGCCCTGGATTCGCTTCTCTGCAATGGCTGCATTATCAGCGGAGGCCGGGTGGAGCGTTCGATCCTCTCTCCGGACGTGCGCATTAATTCCTACTCGCTTGTGGAAGATTCGATCCTCTTCGACCGTGTGGAGGTGGGGCGGCGTGCCAGGATCCGACGGGCCATCATCGACAAGGCGGTTATGATCCCTCCAGGCTTTTCGGTCGGCTACGACCTTGAAGAGGATGCGAAGCGCTTTACCGTGACCGAATCGGGAGTGGTGGTGATCCCCAAAGGCGCGCGGATCGGTGAGGAAGCTGATATGCAACAAGCGGCACTGGGCCATCAGGGGGCACGATGACAGCACCCAGGATTTACCTGGCTTGCCTCTGGGGTGTGATCGCGCTCTGCGCGCTCTACGGCGGCATTGTCCACGGATCGACCGTGGCATGGCTGCTCTTGATGGCGCTCGTTCCTCCGCTCATTGTCTTTGTTTGGTGGATGGTGGATCGCGCCGCGCTGGAGCGAAGAATCAAGCGTCTCGAGGCGCGTTCTGAGATTGGAGATGAAAGGCGTGTCGTTGCGCATACGGATCTTACCAAAGTCGAGCATAAGTTGCATGAGATCGAAGCGAGAGTTGCGCAGGTCGAGGACCATGAGACCGGCGCGGCAAGATCTGGAGTGAGTCGAAGAGAGCAGTTTTCCGGACACAGCAGCACTCCGGTTGGCGGAGGGATCTCCATTAACCCGAAGTGAAGCCGGGCCCCTCGGTGGCCCAGGAGGATCTATGGCAGGCGAGATTTTTGAAAAGATGCGGAAAAGAGTTCTTCGCAAGCACAAGCATTCGATCGTCAGATCGGCGAAGAACGGACACAAGACCAAGGGTCGCGGACTGGTCCTGGTCAAATTGACCAAGACGGGGATGGTACATCTTTCTTATTTAACACTCGACGCGCTGAAACATCAGCACGCACATGCCGGCCCGGAAGGCCTTGGTAACGGGGACCTTCTCATTGAAAAGCTCTCTGCTTACTCTCCCGATTCCGAGATACCAGTTATGGTTACGGACGGTGAGTCTGAGCGTTTTTCGCTCGGTGTAAGGCAGGAGACGCAACCCAACCAACCGGCCCCTTGAGCCCTCGGGCGGAGACCAGGGCGCGAACAGGCCGTGCAGGCAATGGCACGGCTATCTATCAACCTTGCTTTTGAATCGCGTGCTACGGTCACTGCCGATATCACAAGCCATTTCCTGTGAAATTTGGATTTTCGCCAGTTAATGTGTTAAGTACCGGGTGATCGTGCATTGAGATTTCCGGACTATTCGAGTTGCAATTGCTAAGGAAGGGAATTTCGGAGCGAATTCCACTGCAGTGGCCGCATCATGTGCGCGCCATCCTGGTTCAATCCATTTGCCGAAGGGGTTCGGATGCATATTCTTCTCTACGTACCTGACAATCACGTTACTCGAAACTTCTTGCCACAGCTCTGGCCTTTTCTCCTGCGCCAGCTCACTCCAGCGCCGCACCGGGTGACTATCATTGACGGAAACGCCATGCGTTTGAGCGAGCAGGAGTTGGCCCGATTCATAACCGCCAACGGCGTGGACCTCGTGGGCATGGGTTTCATGACCCGCACGGCTCAGAAAGCGTATGCCACGGCGGCGACAATCCGGAAGGAGTCTGGTGTGCCGGTCGTGCTCGGCGGCCCCCATGTCACGGAAGTCCCCGGGGAATCACTGGGCTGGAACGGCCGGAAGCGATGTGCCGACTCGGTCGTGCTCGGCGAAGCGGACGACATCTGGCCTGTTGTTGTGGAAGACGCGGAGCGAAACAGGCTGAAAGAAACCTACGGCTCCAGGGAAGCGGTGGATGGAAATTCGAAGCCCTCTCTCGAAGGTTACCAGGCGATCGACTGGGAAAACGTCGACTTGAGTCTGTTCGACCTCATGCGTCTGTTGCCGGAGAGCATCCGCCGCCTCCTTAAGAAGATGAAGGTTCCTTACGAAAAGGCCTATGTGATCCCGGTTGAATCGGGTCGAGGATGTCCCTACGGCTGTGAATTCTGCACCGTCACCGGGTTCTTCGGCAGCCGCCTCCGCTTTCGTTCGAATGAAAGCGTCATTGCCGAGCTCCTCACGCTCAAGCGCGTCGCCGCGCGCAATCGAGCTCTGGTAAATGTCTTTTTTATCGACGATAACTTCGCCATCCGGCGCGAACGCACGAAGTCTCTGCTCCGGGAAATGATCCGACGGGACGCATGCCTCCCCTGGGTCGCTCAAATCACCGCAAACCTGTTGAAGGATGAGGAACTCGTTGATCTGATTGCCGCCAGCGGCGGCCGTTTCATATTCATGGGTCTCGAGTCTATAAGCCCCGCGAGCCTCCGGAGCGCGCACAAGCAGTTCAACCGGCCGGAAGAATACTCGGGGGTACTGCAGGGCCTGGCAAGGCGCGGCGTATATGCCATTACTTCGTTTATCGTGGGAATGGAGGATGACCGCCCCGGTGTGGCGTCCTCCATCAGCTCGGAAATCAATACCTGGCCGCCCGTGCTGCCGGTTTTCGGATTACTGACCCCCTATCCGGGCACTCCGTTGTACGACCGGCTCCAGAAGCAGGGGAGACTGCTCCGGCCGGAGCACTGGCTGGATTTCAAGCCCTTCCGGCTGACATTTCAGCCCAACCACCTGTCCCCCACCCAGAGCGAAGACGAGGTGAACGAATCCTGGCGCCTGGGTTATGGATCCCGCTCTTTTGCGCGCACGCAGCGGTGGCTGGTGGACAATCGCAAGCCATTCGACCACCAGGTTGCTTTCCTGGTCGCACGTCTGCTGTTTCGAGGCATCTACTTTCCCCAGTCGACTCCCTGGTCATGGGTCCGATTGCTGGCATCCAATGCGCACACCATCGCACGCCTGGTGCTGCGCAGACTGCTCGAACGGCCGGCACGCCCGGAGACCGTAACGGTCGGTGCTGCCACTGCCGAGGAATCCCTAGGAATGGTTCGTCGGGACAGGATGTCGGAAGAAATGTGATTAACGTCGCTCGAACATAAGATTGGTAACGCGTCCGGCCTGAACAAAGACGCGCTTGACCATTCCCGACTCCCTTTCAAGTTAAGAGATTTCGAGGTTATGGCGCCCCGAAATCATTCGATCGAGTTTCCCGGTGCGCCGTCGGGAACATGCTCGAGAAGATCGCCGGGCTGGCAGTTCAACTCGCGGCAGAGAGCGTCCAGGGTCGTGAACCGGATTGCCTTTGCCTTGTTGGTCTTGAGAATCGAGAGATTTGCCTGCGTGATTCCTATGCGCTCAGAAAGCTCGACCTGGGAGACCTTTCTCCGGACCAGCATCATGTCCAGATTAACGATAATCGCCATGCGGCCCCCTTATACCGTCAATTCCTGCTCCTGGCGCATCGCGTAGCCGTAACGAAATACGCCGGCCAGAACGATGACCATGATCCCCACTGCAGAACCCCACAGCATGGAGCTGTAATCGAAGGAGACCGTGAACGCCCCTTTGGATGGGGCGTAGTGACTCTTGATATACAGCCCTACGAGGAAATCTTCCAAGGTCCGGCCTACGGCCCCGGCGATGATCAGCCACCCGATCGCCTTCAGACGACCTGGGGCGCGCTGATGAAATGGCACGCCCGCCTCGATCGAGACCAGCATCCCTCGAATGAGCCACACGATTATGAGCGTCATTCCGGGTTGAAGGAGAATCCATCCCAGTTGCACCGCAATGGAACCGACGGATGCAGTTTCGAAGGTGGCAAGGCGCACCTTCCAACCGTCGACGGCGACAAACTGAGTATTGCGGCGAGTGGCCGTCACCGTCACCGGAGCGTCAGGCAACGTCAAGGAAACCTGGGGATCATAGATGTGCGGCGTCGCGTGAAGCCAGACGGTGCCATAAAGAAGGATCACGATCCAAATGGCGCATGCGCACGCGCCAAGCACAAGGATGAGATCGAGAAAATCATGCAAGGTATTCTCCAGGCGCCTCTTATCGGTTCCCATAATGCCTCCCCTCGATAGAGTAAAAGCCGATGATTTCAACCCATCCGAGGAAGAGATTACCGCAACAAATTATCATTTGTCAATTAGTATTTATTGATATTCGATAATATTATTTCGCGTTACAGATAGCAGGTCTGGTCGACGCTTGTGACGAAAATGAAAGCGCATCGTTCCCATTGGACGAATAGTGTTTCAACGGGTCCTTCCCGCCTGTCACGCGGTCTTCATCGATTTTGAGTGTCACGAAGCCTTTGGCCAGAACCGGTGCAACCGTATTGAGTGCCATCCACGCACCCTGGTGGCGAGTTTCTCCCGGTTGTGTAGTAATACACAAAGAGTGGCATGGTTATTCTGCAGGTGAAATCATACAATGTGAATCGCCGCCTGAGATTGCAGTTGTGCCCCGTCCGCCCGATGAGGCCAGGTAACAGGTCCGGAACATCGCGGCAAAGGTAGATGAAGGCCGCCCTGGACGCGCGCTCCCTGAAGCTGATGGGGCAGTCAGAAGACGATTGCATATGGCTTAGCCACAATACCGTTGAGGAGCAGATACGATGAAATTAGGGAAGCCGCACCACCTCTGGCTTAAGGGACTCCTTGCCATGGGCCTGTTTCTCAGCTTCCTGTTGCTGGTTCAATCGGCATACACCTATTACCATGTCTCCCGGCAGTTGGTCACGGATCAGCTGGCGCGAGAGGCGGATCGACAAGTTCTTGCCGCGGAGCGGGGGATACGCCAGTCGGAAGCCTCGAGTGCGGAGCAGCAGCGAATTGTGCTGGAAGATATCCTGCAGGACAATGCCGCCAAGATTGCCTGGATGCGGATTATCGACGCGACGGGGAAAGCCGTTGTCGAGGCCGGCAAGCCGACCGGCGCACCTCTGGCTGCAGGGGATGCCCGCGCGGTTCGCACCGAGAGGGGGAGGACACCTGAATTGCGGGACACTCCAAACGGCAGGGTCATGGTTTACCTCCTGCCGCTGCGTCTGATGCGATCCCGGCCCGGTCCGGAGGGAGCACGCGCGGGGCCCCGGCCTCCTGCCGCTTCGCCGAGTCCGGAAGGTGGACGTTTCGCGGCCCGTCCCCCCGGCGCGCCGCAGGGGCCGAGACTGCTGGAAATCGCGCTATATCTTGAGAGCGCCTCCTCTGCCTTCAGCCCGTTGCGGCGCAATCTGATCGTAAGCATCCTGGCTGCCCTGGGGTTGGCGGCCGCGATGATCCTATTCTGGGTTCAGTTTCCCCGGTATGTCCGGGGAAAACAACTGGAAGAACAATTGGAGCTGGCGCGCAAAGTCCAGGCGGACTTGCTGCCGCCATCGAATCCCGCTCTTGGGGGGCTCGACTTTGCGGCTGCCTGCGTCCCAGCCTGGCAGGTCGGGGGAGACTTTTACGACGTGTTCACGACGAATCAAGATAACGTCGCAGTTGTGCTCGGCGACGTGGCGGGAAAAGGCCTGCCCGCCGCGCTTTTGATGGGCATGCTTCATGGCGCTTTGCGTTCCATGCGCTGGATGGAAACACCCGCGGACCAGGAGATAACTTGGAGGCAGCTAAACTATCTCCTGAGCTCGCGAACCGCACCGGAACGTTTCGCCAGCCTGTTTTGGGGTTCCTACGATCGGGAGGCCAGGATCATCCGATATGTCAATGCCGGCCATCTGCCCCCCCTGTTGATGCGGCGCAACGGCATGTGCACGATCCGCCGGCTGGAAGAAGGAGGCCCGATTCTAGGCATGATCTCGACGGCCACCTATCAACAGGGTGAAGTTGCCGTTCAGCCCGGCGACCTTCTCGTGCTGTACTCGGATGGCATCGTGGAAGCCGCCAGCCCCTCCGAAGAAGAGTTCGGAGAGGAACGGCTCTGCGGCATAATTCAGGAAAACTGCGCGCGCCCGTCCGCCGAAATCCTGGACGAAATCCTCAAGCAGGTGCGGGCATATATCCAGGATAACGAGCCGCAGGACGACATGACGCTGGTGGTTGCCCGCATTAATTAAATCGGGGAACAGGCAAGCATGCCATCAGCTGCTGCTCCAGCGGTCCTGCGCTACTTGATTTGAATGCCAAGGGGATCCAAAGACAGACCGGTGTTGCCTGTCATCGGCTTGCGTCATAACGTCACCGACAAAAACTTGGGCGTTTTTTTTCGACTTCGTTTTGGGAAGTGCTGTCGGACTCTTGCCGCAATCTGCCGATCCGTCATCTTGTCAACGGTTTCAATACCCACTACCCGCCCGCTGAGCGCCTCACTCTCAAGACGTCTCTCGAGTTCGATCTTTGCCTCGCCGGGACCAAATATCAGGATGGATTCGGCATCACGAATACACGATATTACATGATCATAGTATTTGTTGAGATGGCCGGTGAAGCGCTTGTCTCGCTGGTCCTCTGCCGAGTCCTCCTGTGCGGCACCGGAATACCGGACCTGTTTCTCGATGTCTGATCTGATCAGGCTTGTCTCTTCTCCCTTGTCAGTGACACTCACGATGACCGCCTTCCGGTGGTCAATCCAAATACCCACTTCTCTTTTCATAGATTTCTCCTTAGACATTCTGTTCACCTCTCGTCAGTGTTGCAGTCCCGGCTACGGTGGCCTCCGGCAAATGATGGTGAAAGGTCACACAGAAAGTTGTTCAGCAGGATCTGCGTCGGCAACATAGGCAGGAAGGGCAGGAAGAGCGAGGCCGCGGTCATGCTGAACATATTACCGAAATTCGAGCTGGTGCCCATGATGATGTACTTCATGATGTTGGCGAAGCAGCGCCGCCCCTCGATTACCCCGTCGTTCAAAACCGCCAGATCCTTTTCCAGCAGGATAATCTTCGCAGCATCCTTGGCCACGTCCACGCCATTCATGACTGAAATGCCTACATCCGCGGTGTGCAGCGAAGGTGCGTCATTGATGCCGTCACCCCCGTACGCGACGACGTGCCCGCGTGCCTTGAGAGCGATGATGACCCGGTTCTTCTCCTCCGGAGACACGCGGGCGAAGATGGCGCCGTTCTCGGCCTGGTAGGCCAGGGCGGCATTATCCATGGTATCGACCTGGTTCCCGGCGAGAATGCGGTCCGATGCCAGCCCAACGTCGCGGGCGATCTTTTGGGTCACATATTGGTTGTCGCCGGTCATGATGACCACGGAGATGCCATTCTGTTTCAGTGCCTCCAGAACGGCATGAATCCCTTCCTTGGGCGGGTCCAGGAATGCCGCAAACCCGGCCAGCGTCATATCCCGCTCATCCGCCGGGGTGTAGACGTCCCGCTTGTCCACTTTCAGCACCGCTACCCCAAGGGTCCGGTAACCGTCGGCGCTCAACTTCCTCTAAGTCTCCTCCGCCGCAGCGCGCCGGCTTTCGGTGAACGGCTGGGGTGACCCATCGATGCTCACGCTTTGGCAGATGCCAAAGATACCCTCTGCCTCGCCCTTGGTAATGAGGAGGTGCTCGTCACCATGTTGCACCACTACCGAAAGACGCTTGCGGTTGAAGTCGAAGGGGATCTCGTCCACCTTGACATACTCCACAATTTTAGGATGCTCGTGCTTCAAGACGGCATCATCCAGGGGGCTCTTGATGCCCGCTTCGAAGTAGCTGTTCAGGTAGATGAGCCGCAGAACGTTGTCATCCGCCTTCCCCAGGATATCCACGTGCCGGTCAAGCACGATCTCCCCTTCGGTCAGGGTGCCGGTCTTATCGCTGCAGAGGATCGTCACGCTGCCGAAATCCTCGATGGCCGCAAGTTGCTTGACCAGGACCTTCTTCCTGGTCATCCGCCTCGCACCCTGAGCTAGGGTGACCGTGATGATCATGGGCATCATCTCAGGGGTCATCCCTACCGCCAGGGCAACTGCGAAGAGGAAGGACTCCAGCAGCGGGCGGTGGAAATAGAGGTTTACCAGAAGAACGAAAAGCACGAGCAGCATGATTACCCGGGTAATCATCAGCCCAAAGTGGCGTATGCCGCGGCCGAACTCGGTCTCCGGCGGCCGGGTAGCCAAACGCTGCGCGATCACCCCGAGTGCGGTATTTCGGCCTGTGCGGACAATAACCGCGGTGCCAAACCCTGTCTGGACCGCAGTGCCCAGGAATACACTGTTGGTCGCGTCGGCAACACCGTGCTTCCCCTCTGACAAATCGAGCGCGGACTTCTCGACGGGCAGCGACTCCCCGGTCAGCGCCGACTCGCGCACCTGCAAATCCTTTACTTCCAGCAGTCGTGTGTCCGCCGGCACCAGGTCACCCGCATTGAGCCGGATGATATCCCCCGGGACTAATTCCGCTATCGGCAGCTCCTGTTCCAGCCCATCGCGCATCACGGCGGCCGTTGTAGCAACCTGCTTCTGAATCTCCTCTACCGCGTGTCTAGCCTGGAATTCCATGAAAAAGTTCAGAAGAACGCTGAGGAGGACTATGGCGATGATGATCAGCCCGCCAACCTGGTCCCCAAGTCCCAGGGATATGCCGCTGGCCACGAGAAGGATGACGACGAGTGGATTGGCAAAGTAGCGAAGGAAGGTGAGCAAGCCTGCGAAGCGCGACTCCTGCGCCATGCTGTTTGGGCCATAAAGACGCAACCGCCGTCTCGTTTCCGCGGCAGTCAGCCCGGCCGGTGTTGCCTGCAGCAGCTGAAGCAGGTCAGCCAGCGGCTTGTCCCAGAAGCTCTCTAGGCTCTTATCTCGTTTTTCCATGCAGGGGCTGCTCCCGTCGCTGCCGCAGTAAAGCTTACGCCTGCTCTGACAGCCGCTGCGAGCAATAGTGAACAGCGTTGGGTGCAATTGTGAACAGCTTCCATCCTGGAAATCAGCAAGGACGATCAAAGTGATCGTGGCTCTACTGATTCCGCATCCCCCCCGGCCAAGGCGACACGCAGATCGAATTCGACTTATGCTCGCGAGCATTCAATTCGAAGTCGCGGCGATCTTCGCCGTGGGTGGCATTTAGCACTCCACCCTGAACCGAGGCAGCTACTTTCCCACACGGAAATTGGAGAAATAGCTGAGAAGGCCAAAAACGTTCACAAGCCACAAAACCACGGCGATAACCACGACCCCATTCAGGATCCTTTTAATGGACCCCTGCATGGGTATGTAGTTGTTAACCAGCCAAAGAAGAACCCCAATCACGATCAGGATCACCACAAGTTGAATCAAAGGTATGATACACCTCCCTAAATACTCTGTTTTCGGAGCAGTCCTGGAGAGCCACCCCTTCTGGCATCGGCCTCCGACCAGTTAGCGGCCGAGAACTAGAGGCACGCTTCTTATACCTTGGAGATGAGTCGCGTGTCAGTTCAGTACTGCTCACACGTCTGGTCAAGATTGCTCACCCCGGTCAAGGCAAGACAACTGCACTATGGAAATGCAGTAAGAAGGTCCGTGAGCTGTTTTGATCATGCTTGTGATCAGTAGTGAACTGACAACCGGATTGCCACGATGGTATAAAAGTGCTTCCAGGATCAGGTGGCAAGCGGAGCCGGCATCGTGGAGCGTCTTCGAAAGACCGGATAACTCATCTTGCGGGGGATCGTTTCAGAGCATCCACCATGACTGTTTTAATGAAATCAACAACTTGGTGAAAAAAAGGAGGGTATCAGGATGTCGGAATATCGAATCAAGGTTGCGCCCAATACAGTAGCGTATGCGGACGCCGAGAGACACAAGCTGGTAGTAGAGTTCGCCATCCCGGGGGCGCCAACAGATACTATCGATGTGAAGATCCTGGAAGACAGCATCCACCTGACAGCGCCGGCACGGGACGTCGAGTATGTTTCAGCACTGGCGTTGGGTTGGCCGGTGAAACCTGTCAAAGCCGAAGCGACTTACGAGCACGGCCTGCTCCGAATTGAGGTGCCCTTCAAAGATCCGATGGAAGATGCTGTGAAAGTTGCCATCAAAGCAAGTGGCGTGGACACCAAGGCCAAAATAGCCGAAAAAGCCTTATGACCCGTTAAATCGTCAGGCTTATAAACGAGGCAACCAGGGCTTGCTGCCCGGGTTGTCTCGTTTAATGTTACCCGCGTATATCCTCACTCGCATGGCTGGGAGATACACGTGGGTGGGAAAAATCCAATGGCGCATCCACTCATCTCAGAAGGCTTAAAATGCTAATGCGCAGGTGCGCCTGATGTACAGATGACCGGTCGTCAGATTACGGCGAAAGTCCGACAGTACTGTCCAAAATAGAGTCCGGCAACAAGATCGAGATGGCGCCACCTAACCAGGTGCGGCTGTGGCCGCGGGCAAACCGCTGAGTTCGGCCGATAGGCCAACAAAATTGTAGTTGTGACTTTCCATCTATTAGATCATCATGCGGGGGGAAAAGGAGAAAAAGCAAATCCCTATTCGTGAGTGAATGCACGCCATGCGATTATATCTGATCAACCCCTCCAACCCGCTTGTCAGCATGGTCAAAATCAGGCAGAGCCGCTGGAACCGTTACCGCGTGTGGAAACCGCTCAGCCTTATGGTTCTCGCGGGCCTGACACCAAGGGAGTGGGCAATCTCGATCGTGGACGAGAATCTTGGAGCGCCAGACTACCCGGCCATGCCGCGGCCAGACCTGGTGGGCATTACCGCTTTCACCTCGCAGGCCAACCGCGCCTATGAAGTAGCCAGTTACTTCCGTCATCTGGGTGTGCCCGTCATCATGGGCGGCATTCACGCCACCATGTGCCTGGACGAGGTCATGGAGCGGGTAGACTCGGTCGTTACGGGGGAGGCCGAGGGCGTCTGGGCCCAGGTCCTTGAGGATGCCCTGCATGGCAGCCTGAAGCGCCGCTATGACGGAGGGCTGGCCGAGATATCCGCTGTCCCGTTCGCCCGTCATGATTTGCTGGCTACGGGATATGCCTTCGGGGCGATTCAGACCACACGGGGTTGTCCGTTGAATTGCACCTTTTGCAGCGTGACGGCCTTCAATGGGGCCCGTTACCGGCAGCGGCCCATTTCGGATGTCGTGAAGGAATTCCAGTCGATCCGAGAGAAATATGTCCTGGTGGTGGACGACAACCTCGTCGGCACGCGCCCTGAACACATCGCACGCGCCAAGGACCTGTTCCGTGCCATGGCACAGGCGAACCTGCGAAAAGAATGGGTCGCCCAAGCCACCATTAACTTCGCCGATGACGAAGAACTCCTGGCGCTGGCCGCGAAGGCTGGGTGCAGCGGCGTCTTCATCGGCTTTGAATCCCCCACACCGGAAGGGCTTCGAGAGCTGGGCAAGAAATTCAACCTTTTGAGGGGACGCGACTTCCGCGCCTCCGTGCGGCGCATACAGCGGCACAACATTCTGGTTGTGGGTTCCTTTATCGTCGGGTTGGACGTAGACGAACCTGGCATCGGCAGACGTATCGCCGACGTGGCAAGCCAGTACGGCGTAGACAATCTCAACTTGCTGTATCTGACACCCTTGCCCGGCACCCAAATGTGGGATCAGATGAAAGTGGAGGGCCGCATCGCGCTCAATGCCTTCCCGGAAGACTGGAAATACTACACCCTAACCTACCCGGTGGCCCGGTATAAGCATCTGTCGCTGGACGGCATCATCCAAGAAATGATCTCCTGTAACCGGAACTTCTATTCCATGCCCCGGATTCTGAGGAGGATGTGCAGCAGCGTGTTGCAACGCCGCGCGCCGCTGATCAGCTTTGTGGGCAATCTTTCGATCCGGAGAAACAGCCTTGTGGAATGCAAGGCATACGCGGACTTCAAGTGTCAACAGGGCAATAGGTACGATATGACTCCCAGGAACGGATTGGCGAACAGCCCCACAAAGCCGAACACCAATGCCAACCCCTGACCGGTGGCGGCGGCGATTTGCGTGGCGCGCGAAAGTGGTGTGCTTAGGAGTCCGGCTAAGCACGCAGGGGCGACACGACGACGAGTGGCATCAAACGAGGATGATGCGGGAAGTTTCTGAATCCCCCGATCAAACTGCGGCGCAACAGGCAGGAGCTCCTGCCGTCCTGCGGCGCGGCAAAAGCTCATGCACGCCGACCAAAACCGAACGGTCAGCGTCTGTTAGCGTTTTTCCGCGTCCAAAACTGCATTTTGGTCGCATATTCATGAATAATCCGCGTTAAAGGTCTCCATTGCCACGGTTACAGCCACTAATCGTGCAGGACCACGCTGAGGAGGCCACTATGAACCGTCAACCCGTCGTTATCGCTGTAATTGATAAAGCCTAGCTTCCGGAACTTGTCCATGAAATGACTGACTCGCGACCGGGTTGTACCGATCATTTGGGCCAGGTTATCCTGACTGACTTCCGGAAGCACGGGTTCGGCTCTGCTTTCCTTGCCGAAATGAGAAAGCAGCAAGAGAATCCGCGCCAGACGGTTCTCGCTTGAATTGAAAAACTGGTTCACAAGATCCCCTTCATACCGGATGTTGCGGGAAAGCAGATGTGCGACGAACAGTTCTGAGATCTCGTGCCGCTCGTGGAGCAAGCGCATCACCAGAAGCTTCTCGAGATTGTCGAGAGTGCAAGCCGTCATCGCAGTCGCCGTTGCCATTCGCAACTGTTGACCTGCGAGGCATCCCTCGCCGAAAAACTCGCCGGCACTCAGTAGGGCAACGACAGCTTCCTTGCCATGTTTGGAAATGACCGTAAGCTTGACCTTACCTCGTCGAAGGTACAGCAGTGAATCTGCGGGTTGTCCTTGCTGAAAGATCTCGCAGTTGGCGCTGTATTCTACAGGGCTTTTCCTGCGAGAAATTCCAGCGAGCAATGTTTCCCAATCGATAAGCCGGCTTTTCCTACTTGCCATACAACCGCTCCGGCCCGTTTCAGGCGCTAACGCAAGCATACCTCCCCCTGTGCGGTGCCCGCCGGCTCCCCGCCGCCGGCAATGGCGCCAATGATCGTACCCAGCAACGCGCCCCTCCGCCGACATGCTCGGCGGTCCGCTTATTTTTTCCGATGCCGTCCTTCTGTCCACTACCTGTAACAACCGAATCCGTTGCTACGGCCTACCGCCGCCCGTTTACGGTGAGCGATTCGAGATCGAGCGCCAGATCGTTATGGGAGAGTTCCCTCACAATCAGATCCACGCGCGACCCTCTTGGAATGGCAACCTTAGAGTCATTATTTCTTAATCGGGGCCTTTTTATCCTTCTGATTCTGATCCTTGGTATTGCGCTGGTGCGCATCTTCCCAGGCTTTCTGTTTAGCCTGCGTGTCGGCAAGCTCCCTTGGCGTCGGCGGACGGACCGGCGGCGCAGGTCTCACCAGAGGTTGAGTCGGCTGAGACTGCTGTTGGGGTCTCACAGCACTCTGATTGGGTCGCGTCGGCGCTGTCTCGGGCCCCCTTTTAATTACCTGTGGAGGCTGCACCTGTTGAGGCGGCCTTTGCGGAGGCTGCACCTGTTGCGGAGGCTGCACCTGTTGAGGCGGCCTTTGCGGAGGCTGCACCTGTTGAGGCGGCTTTTGCGGAGGCTGCACCTGTTGAGGCGGCCTTTGCGGAGGCTGCACCTGTTGAGGCGGCTTTTGTGGAGGTTGCGCCTGCTGAGGCGGTGTCTGCTGAGGTATCGTTCGATTCGCAGGCCTGTCCGGGCGCGTGATTTGCGGTTGCTCGAAGTGATTCGGCGCAGGGGGCGGAGTCTTTTTTATCACCACCGGGCGACTCATCGCCCGTTCCTGAGGATGAGGTGCGTTGTGGTTGCCGGCGCCATATACGCTCGTCCGCTCCGGGGCTATCTGGATTCCTCGAGTAACCGGCGCTGAAGCCAGTTCGCGCTCGGGCACATTCATGACATTGCGTGCGACCGGACGTGCATTCACGAACGTATCCTGGGGAACCACGGTCACTCCGTTGGGCGCAGCCCGATTCATATAAGTAATGGGAGCCGCATTCCGATTGTTGAAGATATTGACGACATTCGTGCGGTTCACGACCGTGTTGGTCACGTTGATGTTGGTGACGTATCTCTCGCTGACCCGATAACCGGGCACAAAAACTTCGCGTGGGCCAAGCGGGAACCAGCCGATACCTGCTCTCCCGCCGAGTGTGATCGAGAGACCAAACCCGCCTCCACCCACCCAGGCGACGAGTGCCGGAGCATACACTGGCCGCCTTACCATCGGACCGGGCACCCAGATCCAGTTGCTGCGATAATTGGCCCAGCGTCCGTAATGAAACGGCGCGAAGCCCCAGGGTTCGTCTTCCACCCAGGTCCAACCCCACGGTGCGATCCAGACCCAATGGCCGAACCTGTAGGGTGCCCAACCGGCCGGGACCTGCGAAGGCCTCCAGGACCAGCCGTACTCCGGCACCTGGGTCCATGAGCCGTAGGCATCCAGATCCTCGTAGCCGGTCATCTCTGTGGAAACGTACCGCGGGGCTGCGGCGCGATCTTCGCTCTGATCGCGGCTCCGAGCCCATCGGTCAAATTCACTGAGCGGCTGAGATCCGGCATCCCTCAAGTCATAGTTGAGCGTATCCGTACCGGCAAATATTGCCTGCTGATCGGAAATGACTTGCCACGAACGGCCGCCCCCGATGACTTCGCCTTCACCTTGACGCACAGTGATGATGCTGGTGTTGTTGTCCGGATTCGCCTCAATGAGGTAATCTCCCGCACGCTTGATGGCGAACGCCAGATTCGGAGTGTCCACCTCGTAAGTATCGCCCGGATCCAGATGGCGCAGCCGCAGAATGATGGAACCTTCGGAAAGCCCGATCTGAACCGAGGTGTCATCCAGATTCAAGAATGAAAATCCCGTGTTGCTGTTCATGCGGACAGCCGTCGAGCCTATGTGTAGCTCACCGCGGCTGTTGGCATCCGCCCAAAGCCGATCTCCCGTAGTCAGCGGTCGGTTCATGTCTACGGTAACCCAGTCATTTTCATTTCCCCCAGACGGGAGATAGGACACGGCGCCTACAATGAAGTTGAGCCGTGCGACCCGTTCTGGTGGATCAGCCTGCGCCAAAGCCCCTTGGGCAGCCCCCAATATCAGCAGAAGCACAAGCAGTGCCGGAACATTCTTGCGGATCTCTTTCATAATATTTCTCCTTGCAAACATTTTATACCTTTGGCTGCTTCTCGTGTCAGTTCCGTACAGCTCACACCTCTGGTCAAAATTGCTCATCACGGCTGGGATAGTTCCAACCATTAATATCCCGACGAGACGGTGAGTTACTTGGGCCACTCTACCGTGGCCATCTCGAGCCGCCATACCGGACCATTCAAGAACATGGCGCCTTCGACTCTCACGAACGCAGGAACATCCCCTGTGACGAGCCAGTAGCGCAGGTCAGGCGGACTTTTTCCGATCAACGAGGCGATCACGCCGGTGAGTCCACCGATCTTCAGCTTCACCAGCGAGCGCATAGTCTTCATGGCTCTACCGCCCAGTAGCGCCTCATCCTCTCCCTCCCAGCTCCACTCCATCTCGATCAGGCGCGGCTCCGGCGTGAAGACAGCCATGTGCACCGTCGCACCGGCACCCCCTGGAAGGTTTTTCAACAGCATCAGCGCCATGCCGTTGTACAGGTCGGCCGGCATCTCGAACTTCCCGCTGGCCTCCTTTTGTTTGCCGTCCTTCTCCGCCTGACCTCGGGCCTTGTATTGCCCGCTCTTGCGATCGAACGATACCTCCAATGTCGGGTAGGATGGGCCGTGCTGCACGAGACGGTAGCCCTCAAGCCTAAAAACGCCCTTCTGCGAGAATGTCGCCGATTCATCGTATAGCGAACCATCCTTGAATCTCAGGATCGTGCGGCACTCGACCAGGTTGCCCGTGGGCTTCTGGCTCACCTCGCCGTAAGCGATCGCTGCGCCGTTCAGCGATCGTAGCACGAGGAAACCTCGACCGTTTCCCTCGATCAGCCGGACACGAATCGGCGCAGCTTCAACGGCGCACGACCAGAACAGCGCGGCGATGACGACGAACAGTGCGACCGGCTTTGCATTCACGGGTGGCATCCTTGATTAGCTGGTTCCATTTGTTTTATCTCGTTATCAGGCGATCCCTCTTCGGCCTTGAATCAACCGAATCAAGACCATGACGATGGCCACCACCAACAGGATGTGGATGAATCCACCTAAAGTGTAAGCAGTGACAAGTCCCAATAACCACAAGGCGAGCAGAGCCACAAAAATCGTCCAGATCATGCTGATCCTCCTCTCCGGCCCCCGCTTCCCATAAGATTATGGTTGGCAGGAATAGAGTCACACCCTTTATACCCGTCGGCAATCCATGTGTCAGTTCAGTATGGCTCACACAGGTGGTCAACATTGCTCATCCCCGTCAATAAGGGACAACAGCGCTGTGGCCTATGCCTTTTTTGATTACCGGAGCGGAGTCTAACCCAGCGTCGTTGGTGCTCCAATGTGGCGGTTCTTTGGCTTGGTGCGATGTGGATTCTTACTTCGGCCGTGTGCTCCTGCCGGTCATCCACCAGGGGAATGGTGTGGTCGTCTCGTCCCATGCCATCAACAGTCACAGTCGTCCCTTTATTGTTTCGTTTCCTTTTTCAGCGCGAGGTTGAGCAGGGAAGCGTTCGTGTAAACGGATTCCAGTATCCAAGCGCAAACAAGACATCCTGTTTTCCTTTGGCACCGGCGCAGCCGTACGGAAATCGGAACCATTGCGCGGGTCGCGCCCCTTTGGCGAGCCTGTGAAGCTCATCAATGATTTCGTCGGTTCGCGTTATTTGCCCGTGCGCCTCGCCCTCGCTCACCGTACTGAATTTCTTGTGGTCGAATGAATGGTTTCCGATAGGGTCCTCTTGCCGGCTGAGAGGAACGGTCGAACCGATTTTCCCGGGGGGGCAGCCGCCACCGAAATCTGGACCGGTTTGGAGGTCAGAAACTGTCCGCAGGAGCGCATTGACAATGCCTCAGGTCGCACCTATCATGACCACATGGTTGTGACCACGGAGGATACGATGGAAAGAAGGGTGGGCATCCGCAAGCTCCGGGACGAGTTGACTCGGCACCTGGGACAGGTACGGCGTGGAGCCAGGATCACCATCACAGATCGGGGACAGCCCGTAGCCATGCTGACGCCCTACAAAGAGGATAGCCGATCAGAGCGAGCGGAGCGGCTCAGGGCATTGCTGTCGAGTGAGCACATAGCGCCTGCCGGGAAGCAGTTCCTGACTCGCCCGCCATTGGTGAAAGGCCGGGGCCGTCTCCCGTCGGATCTCGTCAGCGAGGGACGGCGTTGATTTACGCGGATTCCAGCGTCATTGTAAAACGGTACTACCAGGAACCCGGCAGTCAGCGCGTAACTGAATGCTGGGCTCGGTCCGACCGAGTGTTTACCTCGCGAGTGGCCTATGCCGAGGTGCATGCCGCCTTCGCACGGAAACGCCGCGACGGAGGCATCTCTGCCGCGCAACTCCGCGCCGCCGGCGACGCATTCGAATCCGAATGGTCCGCCTATGATCAGATCCTTTTTGATCGCGCGACCTCGGCCCACGTCCGCCACCTTGTGCTCCGGCACGTATTGCGAGGATCTGATGCGATCCATCTGTCCGCGGCCTTATGGCTTCAAGAACAATTGCGTGAGCCCGTCGAATTCTGGGTTTCCGATGAACGACTTGTTACGGCCGCAGGCAAGGAGCGTCTTACCGTCATCGACCCGGCGGAATAAGTGTTTAGGGAAGATGCCGTGCTGCCCTGTTCCGTATTGAGTATGCTTCTCATTCTGGCGCTCACGACGATCAGCTATGGCGCCTGGGGCCAGCGTAACAATCAGGGGCAACCGCCGTCCGGCGCAAAAGCAGCGCCTTCCAGTTTCGATGCGGCCATAACCAGCAATTCGAACCAGATGATGGAAAGGGGCAGGCAGATCTTTCGTTTTGATACCTTTGGGGACGAGGCATTCTGGGGAGATACGCTCAGGCTTCATCAGGTATCGCAGGTGAAAAACTGGGCGGCGTGGGGCCTGGAGTAAGCCCTAAGACTGCACTAGCCCCAAAACAAGCGAGGATTAAGCATGACCGCGGCTGCCGTTATTTCTCTCAGCCACTGGTCATTTTCGCCGCACTGTTTTGTACCCATTGACACGACAATATGCATTGAAGACAGGCTGCTCCCTCCTGTTCTCTGCCT
>JAIQGI010000052.1 GCA_020072565.1 Terriglobia bacterium | reverse complement strand
TCCAAATCACGTGATACTTGATGTCGTAGACCGCGTGCGCGCTGTGCCTGTATTCGACCATGCCCCCATTCTATTATATTTGAGCTGAAAGCTGACCGCCTGAAAGGCGGTGGGCTTAGACCTGGCGGACTGAGCTAAAGCCTATTCGGAACCACCGCCCGATTTCAACGAAACAATTTGCGGTAGCGCACGTCTCAAAGCCCCAACGCAGTGAGCGCGGACGACGCAGGAAGATCAGAGGCCTTTCTGCGTCCTCTGCACCCACTGCGTTGAGATCCTGTTGCGATTTTTTGTCGATTGACAGGGCGGGGGAAACGGGAATATTCTGCGCCTTCTGACAGCGCATTTGACCGCGCTAGGCATCCCATACCATGCGCAGGATCGACCGGAAGACCCGGGAGATTCAGGAGAAATGCCTGCATTTCATTCAGGACCCTCACTCGGGGATTCGTCAAGGAGCACATAAAGAATGCAACAGATATCTCATGATGTCGTGATCCTGGGTACCGGGCTCGCCGGGCTGCGCGCCGCCGTGGAGATCTGCATTAAAACCGGGGGCAAAGCAGACATCGGCATCGTGTCCAAGGTTCAGATCATGCGCGCCCATTCCGTGTGTGCAGAAGGAGGCACGGCGGCGGTGATGCGCCCTGAGGAAGGCGACAGCCTCGAACTTCACGCCTGGGATACGGTCAAAGGGGCGGATTTCCTGGCAGACCAGGACACGGTCGATCGATTTGTGAAGACTTCGCCGAATGAGATCCGCCTGCTGGAGCATTGGGGAGTCCCTTGGTCGCGCCGCGACGATGGCCGCATCATGCAGCGGCCATTTGGGGGCCACTCCTTTCCCCGCGCCTGCATGGCAGCCGACAAGACGGGCTTCATGGAAGTTCAGGCGCTTTACGACAACCTGATGCGGTACAAAAACTTCAAACGCTACGATGAGTGTTTCGTCACGTCCCTCATCGTGGAAAACGGCAGGTTTGCGGGTCTTACGCTCTACGATGCGCCGTCGGGCCAGTTCTTCGTGGTGCGCGGCAAGGCGCTTCTGTTCGCCTCCGGAGGCCTGGGGAACCTGTACGGATTCACCACCTACTCCCAAACCGTTACCGGCGACGGTCAGGCCATAGGCTATCGTGCCGGCCTGGCGCTGGAAGATCCGGAGTTCCTGCAGTTCCACCCGACCGGGCTCGTCCCCTCGGGGATCCTGATGACCGAAGGCTGCCGCGGCGAGGGGGGCTACCTGCGCAACAACAAGGGCGAACGATTCATGGAGAAGTATGCGCCCAAGATGATGGAGCTGGCCCCGCGCGACATCGTTTCCCGCTCGGAGATGACGGAGATTCTCGAGGGCCGCGGCTTCCCGGGACCCGAGGGGCTGGACTACATCCAGCTCGACATGACCCATCTCGGCGCCGAGCGGATCAACAAGCGCCTGCCGCTGATTCGCGAGGTGTGCATGAAGTTCCTCGGAATCGATCCGATTACTACCCCCATTCCGATCCGGCCCGTGGCTCACTATTCCATGGGTGGCATCGAAGCCGACATCAACGGCCGCACCAAGGTGGAGAACATCTGGGCCGCGGGGGAGGTCGCATGTCATTCCATGCATGGCGCCAACAGGTTGGGATGCAATTCCACCGCTGAGTGTCTTGTGTGGGGCGGCATTACGGGCGGCGAAATCGCCAAATATCTTGGTCAGGGCGCCGCATTGAGCGACATGCCGGAATCCAAGGCCCAGGCGGAGGAAAAGCGCATTTTCGAGGGCCTGCTGAGAAGAGCCGGGAAAGAAAATCCTGCCCTGATCCGGCGTGAGCTGCGGACCCTGATGGACAAGCACGCCGGTGTCTACCGCACGGGCGAGTCCATGAGAGAAGGCCTGGGCAAGATCGCGGAGCTGAAGAAGCGCTTTGAAAACATCTCGGTCCAGGACAAGAGCCGCATTTACAACTCCAACCTCATCCAGACGCTGGAAACGGAGAACATGCTCGAGTTGGCCGAGGTGCTGCTGTTCGCGGGACTGGCGCGCGAGGAATCGCGCGGGGCTCATTCCCGCACGGATTTCGCCAAACGCGACGACGACAAGTTTCTATCCCACTCCATGATGTATTACACCGGTGGCAAGCCCCGGCTGCAATACAAGCCCGTGGCGATCACCATGTGGAAACCGGTGGAACGCAAGTACTGAAAGACAGGAGTCAGAATAGACGAGTGACTGTTTCAGATGAGCGCCTATTGATGATCAAGAAATATAGTGACGACCATGGAACATCCAAGCCCCAAAGGGGCGCCAGAGAGTAGCCCCGGCCGTGAGGCCGGGGTGAGAGCAGGAGAAAAGTGAGCCCTGAAAGGGCGGCACTCTTTGCGCCCGGAAGCCTTGCTCGTCGCTTCTGAGCAGTTGGGTTTGCGACCTGGACAGAATCGATTAATCGCCGGGCAGCGGAAGGCCGGAACTTGCGCTGCCCGGCTCAGACAAACTGGAGGAGGCCGGAATGGCCGAAATCAAGAGGCACGACAACCGGCTCGGGCTTTGGGGATGGCTCGGCGGTGGGCGTTGGGGTGTGGAACGATACGCCTACATTTTGCACCGCATCACCGGCCTGGGTATTCTGCTCTACTTCCTGATGCATACCGTGGTGACCAGCCTGCGCGCCACCGGCAATTACCTGTGGGTCGAGGGCGCTTATCTCGACAAGCCCATTTTCAAGTTCGGTGAATTCCTCGTCTTTGCGGCCTTCGCATACCACGCATTCAATGGCATCCGGCTGGTGCTGGTGGAACTCGGTTTCGCCGTCGGTAGGCCCATCGAGCCCGTCTACCCCTACAAGACGTCGCTGAACGTCCAGCGGCCTCTGCTCATTTTCATGATGATACTGGCGGCGATTCTTCTGGCAGCGGGCGGCTATGAATTCTTGGGACTGGGAAAGTAGGAGGAGCGATGCGCGAGACAAAATATTGGACCTGGCACATGGCAGCAGGAGTGGTGATCCTCTTCCTGCTCGGGATTCACATGCTCATCATGCACCTGGGCGGGATCACGCACCTTTTCGTTCAGAATCCCAGCCAACCCGCCATTTCGAAAGCGAACAGCCTGTACCGCGATGGGGCCCTCTTCTTCACCGTGACCTACATCATTCTCCTTGGAGTGGCTCTCTATCATGGCCTGTATGGTCTGAGAACCATCGTGTTCGAGCTGACCCTTAAGCCTGCAGCCGAGAAGGCCCTCAGTGTCGTTCTGCTGGTTCTGGGTCTGGGGTTGTTCGCCCTGGGAACCTGGGCAGCGATCGCGGTACACGTCATTGCAGGAGCAAGGGGGTAACCATGGCAGACGGCAGCAAAATCGCACGCGAAGTGAACTTTCACGTGACCCGTTATAATCCCGAGCGGGACCGCTCGCTTCATGTGAGAATCTACAAGGTGCCCGTGCGCGAGGGCATGACGGTGCTGGACGGCCTGCACTATATAAAGGAGAATTTGGACACCTCCCTCTCCTGGCGCTATTCCTGCCGCATGGGCGTTTGCGGCTCGTGCGGAATGCTCCTCAACGGGCGGCCCACGCTGGCATGCAATACCCAGATCCTCCACATCGCAAGCACGGATCTCACCGTCGGTCCCCTGCCCAACTTCAAGATCATTCGCGACCTGGTTCCCGACCTCACTCCCATGCTCGACAAGCACGTGTCGATCAAGCCCCACATCGTTCGGCAGGACGAGGCTGAAATCAACACCCCCGAGGGCGAGTTCTACCAGTCACCGGAGGAACTCGAGGCCTATCTCCAGTTTACCTATTGCATCAAATGCGGCTGCTGCATGGCCGCCTGCCCCACCCTGGCCACGGACGTCCACTATCTGGGGCCCATGCCCCTGACATCGGCTCAGCGTTACAACGCAGATACGCGTGACAACGGCGGGAGGCAGCGCTCTGAAGAGACCGGCAGCGCGCATGGCGCTTTCCGTTGTCATTATGCGGGTGAATGTTCCCGCGCATGTCCCAAGGGAGTCGATCCAGGCAAGGCCATCCAGCACCTCAAACGCCGGCTGGTCCTGGATTATCTCCATTTGGGCCGGCGGAGGAAACCGTGCTCCAAACTCCACGGCCCCGGCGAGGGGAAGCCGTTGCCCAACATCCCGCCCGCTCCCGCAAGAACCGTCTAGCAGACAGAGCGGCCACGAAGGGGACGATGGACGCGGACTCTTTTCTGGTTCATCGTACTACTTACCTGCAGGTCCTTGCCATTCAGGCAAGAAAAGCAAAAGATCAACAGAGTTCGCGGAGATCGAAGAGACCGGCGGGCCGTGTCCTCAGCGGCTGCTCGTGCATCATCCGATCACGTATTTCGGGATTGCTTTAAGATTGAATTCGCTGCCAAAAACGAATATGGTGAATCCCGAAGTTTTGTCCCCGGGAGGGTACAACATGGATCATCAGGCCATAGAACGGGCAAAGGAACATTTCGGCAAGCTTCTCCAGGATCAAATGAAGCGGATTCAGCAGGTGAAGTCCGCTCCGGACTGGGTTGATTACGGCGCACTCAAACCGATCAAGATCGGTATTCTGGCCGGTGACGGCATCGGTCCGTTCATCGCCGCCGAATCCAAGCGGGTCTTGCAGCAGCTGCTCAAAGACGAGGTCAAGACCGGGAAGGTAACAATCCACGATATTGAAGGCCTGACCATCGAAAACCGCGCCGCCCACGGCAAGGCCATTCCCGACGATGTCCTGGCCGAGATCAAAAAATACGACGTCACCCTCAAGGGTCCGACGACCACCCCGCGGAAAGGCGATCCCTGGCCGAATATCGAGAGCTGCAACGTGGCGGTGCGAAAGGAACTCGACCTCTTTGCCAACGTCAGGCCGGTCCGAGTCCCCCGACAGGGCATCGACTGGATCTTCTTCCGCGAAAACACAGAGGATCTCTACGCACTTGGCCCCTGCGGGATCGAAGTCGACGCTGACATCGCCATCGATTTCCGGCTGATCTCCAATCCCGGTTCCGACCGGATCTGCCGGCTCGCCTTCGAGCACGCCAAGAAGAACGGCCGGAGCAGGGTTACCTGCGTTACCAAGGCCAACATCGTGAAGACCACGGACGGGCGTTTTCTGGACAACTTCTACCGCATCGCCAAAGAATATCCCGGCATCCAGGTCGACGACTGGTACATCGACATTATGACGGCCAAGCTGGTCGACGAGAAACGGCGCCGCGATTTCCAGGTCCTGGTTCTGCCCAACCTTTACGGAGACATCCTTACAGATGAGGCCGCAGAATTTCAGGGTGGTGTGGGTACAGCCGGCAGCGCCAATATCGGCAAGCGCTATGCCATGTTTGAGGCCATCCACGGCTCGGCTCCCCGCATGGTCAAGGAGGGCCGTGCCCAATTCGCCGACCCGGCCTCGATGACCCGGGCGGCGGCAATGCTGCTTGGCCATATTGGCTTCCCACAGAAGGCAAAGAACCTGGAGATGGCACTCGACGTCTGCGGGCAATATGAGAAGAAACTCGTCATCACGGGCCGTTCGGGAGGCGCTACAGGCCGTGCCTTCACGGACTACGTCTTAGAGTGGCTGAACCATCCGAAACTTGCATCTACTTGGGAGAGCTACGTCAAGGGCTGAAGCCTGCGACGGTGCCCCGAGCAACATAATCCGGGCATCCCGGCAAAAAGCCGGGAGGCTCTTTAATGAAAGGAGTCTCCATGCGCAAAAAGATTGTAGTCGTCGGCGGCGGCCAGATCGGCCAGGGTGTGGCCATGCTTGCCTCCCAGAAAGAGCTCGGCGACATCGTCGTCGTCGACGTTCCCAGTTATGTCAACGTGGTCAAGGGCAAGGCTCTCGACCTGATGGAGATGGCGCCGCACGGCAACTATGATGCCAATATCACCGCCACTACCGATTATCAGGACATCGTCGGTGCGGACGTTATCATCGTAACTGCCGGGAAGGCGCGCGAGGCCGGAATGACCCGGGAAGATCTGCTCGCCGTCAACCTCAAGATCATCTCGGATGTGGCCGCCGGGGTAAAGAAGCATGCGCCCAAGGCTTTCTGCATCGTCCTGACCAATCCTCTCGACGCTATGGTCTACGCATTTTACAAGCTGACCGGCTTCGCCAAACACCAGATCGTCGGCATGGCCGGGACGCTCGACACCGCGCGATGGCGCGCCTTCATCGGCATGGAACTGGGCGTGTCCGTGGCTGACGTCGCCGGCACGGTTCTCGGCGGTCATGGACCTGACATGGTTCCCCTGCCCCGGTTGACAACCGTGGGCGGCGTGCCCTTGACCGAGATCGCAACCAAAGAGCAAATAGACCGCCTCGTCACCCGCACCCGCGAGGCCGGCACCGAGATCGTGAAGCTCTTCGGCAAAGGCTCGGCTTACTTCAGCCCGGCCTGGAGCGCCATCAGCATGGCCGAGTCGTTCCTCCGCGACAAGCGGCGGGTCCTGGCCTGCGCAGCCCTGTGCGAAGGCGAATACGGCATTCAGGGCCTGTTCCTCGGCGTCCCCTGCCTGATCAGCGCCAAGGGTCTGGAAAAGATCTTCGAGATCAAGCTCGCCGAAGACGAGAAGGCCATGCTCCAGAAAACCGTGGCCTCTGTCCGGAAAACCGTTGAAGAGACAAAGCTCTAGTCCTGATTGTTCATGAATGTGCGACCAAAATGCAGTTTTGGACGCGGAAAGACGCTGACCCGCGCCGACCGTTCGGTCTTGATCGGCGTGCAGGAGCTTTTGCCGGGCAAACAGGATGGCAAAAGCTCCTGCCTGCGTTTATCTGCGTCCAATTTTGTTGCTTTTCACGGGCGTGCGGTTCTGCTCCATGAGTAACTCAGGCTAAAACACGAAGACCTCCAGGAGATCAAAGGGCTCAGCCTGTTCCTTTGATCTCCTGGAGGTCTTGGCGGTATGACTCTCCGGCTCCGGATGCAGCCCCCGAATCTACTTCATCTGGGCCTTTATCTGAGACTTCGTGGCTTCAAGTTTCTGCAGCAAATCGATCGGAACGGTGAGAGTGATATCGAACCGGTTCGCATTCTGTGTATTCTGAACGATGTGCACCCCTGCAACCAACGCAGCCAGATCCGGATTCTGGCTGCCTGCCAGGTTCCCCAAGGCAACAAGTCCACGCGCGAAATCGGCCAGCTGGCCTGCCGCCGTCGCGTCTCTCGCAGTCACCGTGACTCTGCCGTTGATGGTAGTGGTCAAGTCCAGCGTTCCAAAAACGTTCTGAATCGCGGACAGAGACGGCAGGAACGGAGTATTTGGCGGCACTTTCGCCAGAACCGTGGCATCACCGGCGAACCAGAACATCTCTTTCGGATCCAGGTTCGCCACCATGGCCGAGATGTTAGCGTTGCTGCCGGCCACAGGCCCCCGTTTGTATGCATCGAGGACGGCGTGGATCGATTCCAGGTCCCCGAGCACTATCTGCGAGTTGTTGAGGAAAGCAATTCCCTTCTCGAGCTTCGCCCCGTTTGCGCTGGTCTCGGGAATCATCAGCACGGTAGCGCCGTTGTAATCAAGCTTGATCGGGGTTGTGTGGTTATTGATGATAGCCTGGCTATTGATGAAAGCAGTGATCTGATCCGGATTGAACCTCCCCACGGCGATGATAACGCCGGCGCCTTTCTGTTGCGATGCTCTCCCTGCACCGATGATATAGTCGAGATCCCGGCGTGGATCCACGCCGGTCTTGTCAATGAACTCTGCAAGATTTGTGCCGATCTCCTGGCTGTGCTTCTCCATGATCTGGCTGTAGACGGGCGAGGCAATGAATTTCTGCACGTTCATCCCGAACACCGCTTGGGTATCGGCAGGGAGATAGTTGATGGCCTCGGGCAGATTCTGGTGGAAGGCCCTGGCGGCAAAATCCGAATAGTAAGCCAGACCGACAACGGCAATGGTGATCGCCAACATCGAAATGGTGGATGTAACAACAAACTTGCGGCGGTTCATAGCATGCCTCCCGGGCATTTTGTCCTTGGCTGTTTCCTCATGGCACTGCTTTTCAATCTCATCATCAGATACGTAGCGGAGCCCGGAAAGGTTCACAGAAGATAGCTTCAGGTAAACAAAACCAACAACCGGCGGGCATAATCCAGGGCTGCCTTCTCTATTTAACTCCACAAAGTCCTTTGCTGTCAAAAAAAAGCGGCCCAAGCGGAGGATACTGGTATGAAATCATGGGAACTTGTGCAGGTCAGGTGGCACCGCTTACTACGGGAGGCCAAAATTCATTGCCGTCCGGAGTGCATGGCGCGTAATATGGGATCGGCAGGCATCGCAGGTCCCTGGATCTGCCCCCACCGGCGCATCGCGCTGGGGGAGGGCGCCGTGCGCTGATAGTGGCAGCACTTAAATTGTTGTTATGGCTTGGCTTCCAAGAAGTCAGGCCGCGACTGCATGTATTCGCCGATGCGCTGTGATAGAATAACATGAAGAATGGGTGGGCTGAGATGTTGAGCAGCGCCAGGATGAGCAGACTACTGATATTCCTCCTGGCAAGCTGTTTTGCCGTCGCTGTCTACCTTCATGCACAGGCCAGGCAGGGCATTCCCACTTTTTCGATATCCACCGACCTCGTAAAAATCCCTATCACCGTCTTTGGGGAAGACGGCGCACCGATCCTGGACATGCGCCGCGGCGACTTCCGGATCTATGAAGACGGCGAGCCGCAGCAGATCAACAGCTTGGGCCTGGACACAAACCCGGTTTCGATCGTTCTGCTGCTCGACTCCAGCGGCACGGTCGAGAAGGAGTGGAAGCAGATCAAGGAGGCAGCCGAAGGCTTTGCCGATGCGCTTGCCAAGGGGGATCGGATATCGGTCATCACGTTTGCCGATGAAGTACAGCTGGTAATGAACTGGTCGGAGGACACCAAACAGGTCCGCAAATCATTGAATAAAGTCCAGCTCGGGCTGCGCACCGCCCTCTACGACGGCATGTTGGAGGCTGCACAGGACCAACTCAAAAACATCGAGGGACGCAAAGCCATCATCCTGTTGACCGATTTCCTCAACAACCAAAGCCTGGTGGGGTATCAGGACGCGGTGAGGGCCATTGTTCAATCCCAGGCATCCCTTTACATCATCTCGAAGACGATGATGGTGCGCGAAGCCGCCCGCACACAACGGCGGGTTGTGATCCTCAATGATATTTATCAGCGGCTTTTCAAAGATGCCAACTATATCGACGAGTTCTTCGCGAAGAAGGAAGCGCAGATGACCGACCTGGCCGAAAAAACCGGCGGCCGCTGCTATTTCCCAGCCAGCTACAACCAGATCAGAGATGTCTACAAACAAGTTGCGCTGGAGCTGAGGAACCAGTATTACCTCACCTACATCTCGGAATCGCCCCAGCCCAAGACCCGCAATTCCTTCCACCGGATCACCGTCGAGTACCTGCAGCCATCGACCCGGCTCATTTACCGGAAAGGTTACTACTTCAATCCGGATCCGGTCTTCAGCCCGCGTGACGGCATCCGCCAGCGCTGATTTTGGACCGTCGGTTCTGTCGGTGGGAAATCAAACTCGCATAAAAGGACAGGAAACGGGCTCTCCCTTCGTTCGAGTGAGGCACCGAATTTGCCGGGGGCACCCAGTCGCCCGGTTGGCTCAAAAAAATGCCCCTCCACGTTATTCGGCGGGAGGGGCATCGGAATGTACCTTGTTGACTTCTTTTATTCGGCTTTGGTTACGTTTTCGGCCTGGAGACCCTTGGGACCGCGGGTCACGTTAAAGGACACCGCATCTCCTTCTGTCAAAGTCCGAAAGCCATTCATTTGGATGGCGGAATGATGGACAAAAACATCACCACCTGACGCTCTCTCAATGAAGCCATATCCCTTGGCATTATTGAACCACTTTACTTTCCCAATTTCCTTTTCCATGGGAACCCTACTCCTTAGCTTTTCTTTTCACAGCAATTGCGTGTCCTCTCCATGACCCTCCAAATGAAAAAGCCGCCATGTGTCTCTCTGGCGGCCGTCACCCGAAGAATCCGGCTACAGGATGCACAAACACGGCCCTATCATATTTTCTATCCGCCGGAAAGTCAATTTCAACGTTGGGAAATGTTAATGAGGTGGTCTCAGTTGACGCGGGAGCGCTGTGACTGGAAAAAGGGTACGAAATTGCGGGCAAAAGCCGCCCAATAGCGGCGGAACATCTTCGGGCTTCTCATTTTGGCAAGGATGCGGGCGAAGCGCCAACGCGTCAGAAAGAACATGAAGTAGGCTTTCCTTTGCAGCTGCCTCAGCTTCCTGTGGTCCCACTCCTCGGACTTGACCTTGACCACACCCTCCCACTCGTCATGAACATCATTGCCCCCTTCAAAGGATCCCGTGGCCCGCACCAGCTCGTTCAGCTCGGTGCCGGCATAGGGGGTCGCGATCGAAAACAGGGCCTCGTCAAAATGGGACTTGCAGGCGTACTGGATCGTCTGGTTGATTTCCGCCACCGTCTCGCCAGGGAATCCGATCATAAAAAATCCTAATGTTTCAATACTGTAGCGGCGTGCCCAGCCAAGCACGTCGTTGAGCCGGGCGAGCTTCAGGTTCTTGCGGATCAGTTTCTGAATGCGGTCGTTGGCGGATTCAATGGCAATAGCCATGTGATGGGTACCCGCCTGAGCCAGTTTCCTCATCAACTCCTCATCAAAGCGCTCCAGGCGCACGCCGTTGCCGAACTGAAATCCGAGCTTGAGGCCGGCTGCAATCACCAGGTCGCAGATGCGCTTGGCCCTCTCGAGGTCCATGTTGAAGATGTCATCCTCAATCATGAACTCGCGGATGCCGTACTTGTCGAACAGGAACTTGATCTCTTCCCAGACCAGTTCCGGCTGCCGCCCGCGAAACTTCTTACCGAACAGGTCGTGACAATAAATGCACCGGTAAGGACAGCCCCGGCTGGTAAAGATCTGAATCGCACGCCTGTCGACGGTGGGGAAACGCACGAAATCGATGTCGAAATAGCGCTCGATGTCGAGCAGATGGTAGGCCGGCATCGGTACGCCATCGATATCTACATAGCTGTCGCGCCTCGGGTTGCGCACCACTTCCCCATTGCGTCGAAACCAGAGCCCCTTCACGCCCTCCAGTTCCTGCCGCGCAGACATCCGTTCGAGAAAGTCAGACCAGACGTCCTCTCCCTCTCCCAGGCAGATTGAGTCCAGGCAATCCGCCTTCATCGCCACCTCCGGCATGATGGTGGGATGTTGCCCTCCGAAAATGATGTGCGTCGCGGGCGAGAGCCGCCGGATGGCCTGCGCGGTTTCCAGGCCGCCTAAAAACTCGACCGACATGCAACTCAGACCGGCGACATCATAACGCTGGGATGCGAAAGCCTGATTCAGGGATTCCTCGGGATTCCCTTCCAAACCGACGTCCAGGATACGGACCCGGTGTCCTTTACCCTCGGCAATCGCCCCCAGAAGCGCCAGTCCGATGGGGATGCCGGCCACCACGTCGGCGTACACAGACTTGGGGCGGATCAGAAGAATGTTCAGGGCTCCGGTCAACTCTTTCCACCCTTGCGGAAGACTCTGTCCAGGCTCCAGGGCCCGCCGCCACCGAAAGCCAGATAGAGAAAGACGAAGCAGTATACCACCGCCAGCTCACCGTGATTCATGATCGGCCAGAAACCCTGGGGCGCGTGCTGCATGAAATACGCGACCGCCATGTGGCCCGACAGCACAAACGCCACAGGCCGGGTAAAAAGGCCGAGCATGATCAGAATGCCCCCAGCCAGCTCGATGTAGCCGGCTACTCCCGCCAAACTCAGAGGCGGGACCGGCTTCCCACCCAGCAAACCCAGCGTTTTTTGGAGCCCATGCGCCATGAAGGTAAATCCCAGGACAAGCCTCATTAACGACAGGACAGGTCCACGAAGAGATGTCAGCCATGCATCTTTCATCCCCACCTCCGCAGCATCATCAAAATCAAACTGCAAAGACTTCCCAAACGGCAGAAAAATTCACGCAACTCTGAGGGCTGCTCTGCCGAGAAGTTTACCAGAACAGGCGCTTTTAAAGCCAACGGGGGATAGCCCCTATCAACATGGGAGGAAATGAGCCGCCTTCAGTTGGGTCCCATTGAACTTAGGCTCCCTACGGCCTATCATATTAACTTGAAGCCGGCCAGGAAGTTGGACCATGGCACCTTCCGGCCGGATCATTGGAATGATTCTGGAGGTACGCTATGAGTGATGCGCCGCCTTATGGGTCAAAAAAGAACCCACCTTTGATTCCCGAGGGGATCAAGACCGCTCTGCTTTTCGTACTGCTGATCGCCGTAGGCTTCCTGCTTTACGACAGCTACCGATTTCAACAGGCCAACCGTGCCGAGCTGGCACAGATCGCCGAACAGATCCGCATTTTGGACAAGACAGGCGAAGCCAGGATCTCGACTCTCAAAGGCGAAATCTCCCAGACAAAGGCAGCCGTAGGTTCCACGAAAGCGGAGATTAAGAAAACAGCCCAACAGATTCAGCTCGAGGGCCAAAAGACCAAGGCCGAGCTGAACCAGGCCCTGTCTTCCAAGGCAGATGCCGCCGAACTGCAAGCGGTCAAGAGCGAGGCGGATTCCAAGATCGGCCAGGTCAGCTCCGAAGTCGGCGGGGTAAAGAGCGACGTAGGTACCGTAAAAACCGATGTCGGAACGGTCAAGACCGATCTGGCCAACACCAGGAAAGAACTGGAAGGAACGCAGCGTCAGCTCATAGATGTGCGCGAAACCCTCACCGCGGCCGTGGCGAAAAATTCCTCCGAACTGGACGCGCTCCGCCGCAAAGGGGAACGGGACTACTTCGAGTTCACCATTCCCAAGAAGAACGAGATCACCAAGGTTGAAGACATCCGCGTGGCCCTGAGAAAGACCGATCCCAAAAAGGGCAAGTTCAGCATCGACATCATGGTCGACGACAACCGGATCGAAAAGATGGATCGCAACGTCAACGAACCGCTTCAGTTCCTTGTGGGAAAGAACCATCTCCGATACGAACTGGTGGTCAACTGGATTCAAAAAGACACGGCCGGAGGTTATCTCAGCACTCCCAGGGACAAGTCGCTCGCCGCAGAACGCGCCATTCGGACTTCGGACAAATAAAGGGACCTGTCGCGGAATACACCGGCCGGCATGGCCGCACAGCCGTCGCGGATCGGCCATATGAAATAGCCCTGCCGGACACTGGCTATAGTGTAATCGGTACCATTCGCGACTGAGTCTTTTGGTTCGTCTCCAGCCTGCCGGTTGTGGTATAGGTGGAGCTTCCAGGCAGGTCTTGCATGTCCGGACAAACCCGAAGAATCGTCGTCGGCATCTCCGGTTCAAGCGGTCCCATTTACGGCATCCGCACGCTCGAGGCGCTGCGCGCCGCCGGCAACATCGAAATCCACCTGATCCTGACGGAGGCTGCGAGCCAGACCATTCTCCTGGAAACCGGATGGTCCCCCGAACAGGTCTTGAAGCTGGGAGATGTGGTCCATCAGAACCACGATCTGGCTGCCGGCATATCCAGCGGCTCCTTCACCACCGACGGCATGATCATTGCACCGTGCAGTATGCGCAGCCTCGCCGAGATCGCGCACTCGGTCGCCGGCAACCTGCTTACGCGCGCCGCAGATGTTCACCTCAAGGAACGGCGCAGATTGATCCTTCTGGTGCGCGAGACTCCGCTCCACTTGGGCCACCTGCGCAATATGGTGCTGGCAACGGAGGCAGGCGCGATCATCCTGCCGCCCATCCCGGCCTTCTATCATCATCCGCAGACCATCGACGACATCATCAATCACTCCGTGGGAAAAGCCCTGGACCTCCTTTCCATTCCCCACGGGCTGTTCAAGCGCTGGAAGAGCTCGCAAGACTGACGCGGAGGGACCATGCCTGACACCTTGCGTGCCAAGGATTATCGTCTCATCCTGCTGTGCCTGCTCGTCTCCGCCGCGAGCCTGGTTGTGGGCATCCGCTATTTCTACCGGGCCTTCCCCGAAGCATCGATCCAATTCAACGTGGACAGGGACTCGTCCGAGCCGCCCGCGCAAAAATTCCTCGCGGCACAGGGAATCCCCCTGGAAGGGTACCGCCACGCCTCGGCTTTTGTGTACGACGATGAGGCCAAGGTGTTCCTGGAGCGCAAGCTCGGGCTGAAAAGAGCCAATGTCGTGATGGCCGGCGAGATCAAGCTCTGGCGGTGGGGCCATCGCTGGTTCCGCCCTCTACAGAAGGAAGAAATCAGGGTGGAGGTTACCACCAGAGGTGAGATCGCTTCCTTCTTCCATGTAGTGGCTGAGGATGCTCCCGGCGCAGATCTGCCCACCGACGCCGCCCGCGCGTTGGCCGAGTCTTTCCTGTTCCTCGAAGCCGCCCGGCCCGTGGACTCGCTGGAGTTCCTCGACGGTCAAACCGAAAAGCGCACCGCGCGGACTGACCACGTGTTCACGTGGAAAGTGAGGGGCGCAGATTATAACGGCGCGAATTGTCGGATTTCAGTCACGATCCAGGGCGATCGCGTGGACGGCTATAAGGAATATCTGAAAATCCCGGAGGAATGGAGACGGGGCTACGCCCGCCTGCGTTCTCTCAACGAAAGCGCGAGCCAGGTGGATCTGGTTTTTTCCGCTCTCCTGGCCGTGGCCATGCTGGTCACCCTGGGACGGCGGATACGCCTCAGGGATGTCCACTGGTCCACGGCGGTCACCTTCGGCGCCATCTGCTTTGCCCTTCAGTTCCTGGCATCCATGAACGAGTTTCCCCTCACGGAATACAGGTTCGACACCAGCGATTCGTATGGGGGTTTCCTGGGCCTGTCCCTTATCACCGCTGCTGCAGAGGCTCTCGGCTTCGCCGGTATCATCGCCATGCTGACCGCCTGCATCGAGCCGCTCTATCGCCAGTCGTACCCTTCCCACCTCTCCATATCGAGCATCCTGAGTTGGCGGGCGCTGCGGACCCGCAATTTCTTCCGGGCGTCATTGGCCGGCATCGCGCTCACCTTCTTCTTTTTCGCCTTCGAGATCGGTTTCTACCTTTTGGCCAACAAGCTGGGTGCCTGGGCTCCGGCCGAGGTGCCGTATACAAATCTCCTCAACACCCACTTCCCGTGGATATTCGTGCTGCTGGGAGGCTTTTTCCCGGCAGTCTCGGAAGAGTGGATGTTTCGCGCTTTCTCGATCCCCTTTCTGCAGGGGCTATTTCGCCGCAGGTGGCTTGCCGTCGCGCTTGCAGCTTTTATCTGGGGCTTCGGGCACGCAAACTATCCCAATCAGCCTTTCTATATTCGGGGCATTGAGGTCGGCCTCGTCGGCCTGGTGCTCGGCTGGGCGATGCTCCGCTTCGGAATCCTGGCGCCCTTGATCGCGCATTACAGCATCGACGCTTTCTACTCCGCATTCCTGCTCCTGCGTTCGGGAAACGCATATCTGACTGTGGCGGGAGCGTTGACGGCCGGAATCAACCTTGTGCCGCTGCTGCTCGCCGCCGGTGCCTACGTTTTCACGCGCCGGTTCCGTGCCGATGCCGACGTGAGCAATGCCCATGCAGGCAGCGTCCGGCCGCCGGAGGAGGCATCGGAGCGTGCCGCGGCTGAGGTGATCCGCCCTTATATCCCCTTGCGCCGCCACGCGATCTGGATTGCGCTGGCGACGCTGGCCCTGGGGGTGGCGCTGCTTTTCTTCCGCGCTCCCCGCCTAGGCCAATCCTCCGAATTCCGCCTTTCCTCCACCCAGGCGGCGCAGTCTGCGAGACACTTCCTCGTCGAGCAGCGGTTCGATGTGGACCAATACCGTCAGGCGACTCAGCCCCGGAACCGAACCGATGCCTCTGCCGTGCAGTACATCTACACTGCGGGCGGCATCGACAGTCTGAACCGGATTTACGGCGGTCAGACGGTCGCATTGGCCTGGCAAACGCGCTTTTATCAGCCTCTGCAGAAAGAGGAATTCCGGGTCGATGTCGATCCTTCCGACGGCAGGGTGATCGCGTTCGACCATGCACTCCCGGAGGATGCGCCGGGAGCCGACCTGTCCCAGCAGAAGGCGGTGGCGTTCGTCACCTCGTTTCTGGAAGGCCGTCACTACGATCTCTCCCGCTTCGAGCTGCAGGAAACGCGAACCCAGAAGCTCGAGCGCCGCCGCGATACCACGCTGGTGTGGCAGGCATTGCCGGGGACGCCGGGCGCCGTGGGCGAATCCCGCCTGCGTATCCAGGCAGGGGTCGCGGGCGACAAGCTCGGCTCCTGGACGGACTTTATCAAGGTGCCTGAGGATTGGCTGCGGATGCGTGAACGATTCAGTCTGTATGCCATCGCAGCAACGGCACTGCGTGGGATCTTTGTGGCGGCAATGTTCGCCGCGGCGCTATTGAGCTTGGTGCGCGGCACGCGGCGGGGCACGATCCAGTGGCCTCTGGCGGCAAAGATCGGCCTCCTCGCCGCGCTCTTCGAACTGCTGAACATGATCAACTCGATCCCCGCTTTTCTGTTCTGGTACGACACTCAGGTGTCACCGCAGATCTTCCTTTTGTCCGGGCTGGTCGAGGGAGCGCTCCTGCTGATCGGAATCGGGCTCGCAGGCGCCCTGGCGGCCGCCATCATCATGTCTTGCTGTCCGGATGCACCCGCGGTCCTGCATCGGGACAACCGCAGGATGTGGGGGCGCGATGCCTTTGTCGCTGCCGCAGCCACGATTGGCGCATTTTTGATCCTTCAGTGGTGCACCACCCTGGTCCAGTACCACGCTAGTCGTTTTGCGCTCGCCCCTCCGCTTGCCGCTCCTGCAGACCTGGGCACCTATATTCCGCTGGTTTCCGGCTTGCGAGACACCTTCTTGAGCGCATTGCTGTTCAGCGCGGTGCTGGCGTTCGGCGCGCACCTGTGGACGCGCACGGCCGGCCGACTCTGGCTGCGCGTGCTGCTTCTGGCGGGCCTCCTCGGCAGCTTTCTCCCCTTCACTGCGAGGCGCTGGCCGGAAGCCGCCTTGGAAGCTGTTTTCTCGGCGGTGCTGATTCTGCTTGCCTCCGCGCTGGTCGCCCATTTTCTGCGTGACAACTACGCGGCTTATTTCCTTTCGACCGCAGTTCTGTCCGCCGCGCGCTCCTCCTTTTCCCTCCTCGGCCAGGGGAACGTCATCCTCGAGTTTCAAGGTTGGCTGCTGTGGCTGCTGGTCCTGGGAAGCGCTCTGCTCCTGTTGTTCCCGGCCGCGTGGCATCCTCACCTCCACAGCAACAGACGCAGCTGAGAAAAACATGCTGCTGGCGCAATTCGTGCTGGGCTTCAACGGGTATGACGGGAACCATGCGCGCGCGTTCTATCAGACCTTGCAGGAGCGCGTTCAGGCGTTGCCCGGGGTGAAACAGGTAAGCCTTACGCGGCGCGTTCCACCATGGGCGCTTTCGGCCTGTTCCGCTTGATCCTGGCATCGTTCGGGCTCTACGGCATCGTCTCCTACACCGTCAGCCAACGCACCCGCGAAATCGGCCTGCGCATGGCCCTCGGAGCGCAGCGTAGCGACGCGCTCCTCATGGTTCTGCGGCACGGCCTGCGCCTGTCCCTCCTGGGCGCGGCCATCGGACTGCCCCTCGCACTCGGCGCAAGCTACTGTCTTCGCACTGCATTCTATCAGGTGAGCCCGGCCGACCCGATAGCCATCGGCGGAACGGCGCTCCTCCTCATGGCGGTCGCGCGGCTGGCCAGCTACATTCCTGCGCGCCGCGCCACGAAAGTAGACCCCATGGTTGCGCTCCGCCATCAATGAAATCTCAAAAAACAGCGAGAAACCGCGCTGATCGGCGCAACAAAACCGGTCGGTTCGGGTTATTATCGGTAGCAGCGTCTGCAATGCTTTCATGGGCAATGATTTCGCGTTGACGATGCAGGTGCCGCATGCTACAAAGGGTGGTTTGAAAGTCGCCAGTCTCGGTGAAGTGCGGAGCCTTGTCGTTTCCGGTCAGGGCCTGCATGGTTTACGGGAGTGAGATGCTGAAACCGATTCCCGACCTCAGGTTGGTAGGGCTGGAGCAGAAACCAGGCGGAAGCATTGTCCATGTCGGAGACGTAGCCATCGGCGGCCGCAAAGTCGTAATGATGGCCGGACCCTGCTCGGTCGAAAGCGCCGACCAGCTCCTTGCGGCCGCCTGGGCAGTCAAGGGAGCCGGTGCGGTAATCCTACGCGGGGGAGCCTACAAACCGCGGACCTCGCCCTACAGTTTTCGCGGCCTCAAAGAAGAGGGTCTGCGCATACTCGCCGATGTCAGGCGCGAGACCGGACTTCCGGTAGTCACCGAGGCCATGGACGCGCGTCATCTCGAGGCGGTTTGCGCACACGCCGACATGATCCAGATCGGTTCGCGCAACATGCAGAACTACACACTCCTCGAGGAAGTCGGACGGCTCCGCGTGCCGGTTCTGCTCAAACGCGGTCTGAGCGCCACGATCGAGGAGTTTCTATGCGCCGCCGAGTACGTCGCCAGCGGCGGCAACGTCAGCATCGTCCTGTGCGAACGTGGCATCCGCACTTTTGAAACCTCGACCAGGAACACGCTCGACCTGAGCGCGGTCCCCGTTCTCAAGAAGCTGAGCCACCTGCCGGTCATCGTCGACCCCAGCCATGGCACAGGGATCTGGTGGCTGGTGCCGCTGCTGGCCCGAGCCGCCGTCGCCGTCGGAGCCGACGGCCTCCTCGTCGAGGTTCACGCAGACCCGGACAAAGCCCTGAGCGACGGCGATCAGTCTCTGAGGCCGGATAAGTTCGCCGCCATGATGAACGATCTCCGGCCGGTCGCGCAGGCAATCGGCCGGGAAATGTAACAGCCGGAACATCACCCCAGAGATTGCAGAAACCGCAGAGAGTTTTCTATCTTTTTCTCTGCGGTCTCTGAGATGATAATTGATTCAACAGGACATGATTCATGCAACAGCAGAGAAACCAGACCGCGAACGTCGTCTGTCGCCGGTTTTCAGGCCCGGCAGCCGACGAAATCTTCATCCAATGCCGGCCCGATCCCGAGCGCCCGGGGGATGCCGCTCTTCAAACCGCGTCGATGTATCAGGCGCTGGATTCTCTGCTGCGCCGTGAAAAAGGTTCTCTCGACCATGTCGTGTATGAGACCGTGTGGTTCCGTAATATCAAGAGGGACTTCGATCCGTTCCAAACAGCGCGCCTGCGGATTTTTCATGCGGCTGCGGGCAACCCTCAACGCCTGCCGGCTTCCACCTTCATCGAGCAGCCTCCCCTGGATGCCAAAGTCGACCTGATCATGAGCGCGGTTGCCATCATCCCCCGGCGCGGATCGCTGGAGGCTCGCAGTTTCTCCGCTCCTGCTCTGGGGCGCTCTTTCGCGCTGGGAGAGCAGAAATATCTCTACGCCGGAAGTATCTGCGGCGCCCCCGGCAATGCGTTTGACCAGGCTTACAGTATGTTCTGTCAGGCGGACGAAGTGCTCGCCAAGGAGGGGATGAGTTTCCGGAACGTGGTCCGCACCTGGATCTACCTGCGGGAAATGGAGCGCGATTACGCGGAGTTCAACCGGGCGCGCCGTGAGTTCTTCCGGGAGCGGCAGGTAATCCTGCTTCCGGCCAGCACCGGCATTTACGGATCACCGTTGCCGGAGAAGGCCGACTTCACGCTCAGCTTCTGTGCCATCCAATCGCCCGGGCCTCCCGGCGCATCGGCCATGACAACGCCCACCTTGAACGAGGCCTGCACTTACGGCTCCGACTTCTCGCGCGGGCTTAGGGTCGTGGAGGGAAACAAAATCGCGCTCTACATCTCGGGAACCGCGAGCGTGGATGAGGAGGGACGCACCGCGCACGTGGACGATTTCGCAGCCCAGGTGCAGCGCATGATGCTGAATGTGGAGACGTTACTCTCGGCGCAGAAGGCCTCTTTCCAGAACGTGGTCTCGGCCGTCACCTACCTCAAAACCGCGGCCGATGCCCCGATCTTGCGCCGGATTCTCCGTGACCGGGGACTCGACGACATGCCGAACGCGCTGGTCCATGCCGCCGTCTGCCGCCCCGACCTCCTGTGCGAAATGGAAGCCATCGCCGCGCTGCCGATTTAGTCGCATCGGAAGAGCCCAACGCAGAGGACGCAGACAAGAAATGTGCTTTTCTCCGCGTCCTCTGCGTCGAGGCTTCGGTGTCTGTCGATTATCTCCAGGCGCGGAGGTCGGTCCCACCGGTACTTCCCCCGCCGCGCATGAGGGCGGCGGCAAACAGGACCATCAGCTGAACGTCACGCAGCATATTTATAAAAACCCTGTGCGGGTAGATGCGCAAAAACTGGCGCCGACTCCAGCGTTCGCGGGTCTTCCTCCAGAACTGATTCAGGTCGGTGCGCGTGTAGGTGATCCGTTTTGCCACGTTGAAGTTCAAATGCCTGAAAGCCAGGGTGAGGCGTGAGGGCACCTGAAGGTCGGGAACGTGAATCCGCGCCCGCATGTGCGCAAGCTGCAGTTCGGCTGCGTGCAGGCTGCGGTTGAGCTCACCGCGCATGCGCTCGAGTTCGACCCTGAGTCTTCTCTCGGCATCACTGCATTTGCGCGTCTGGAGCCACAATTCCTCCATCTCGAGCAAAAGCCGCAGCCAGGCCCGCATGAGGCTCTTCACTTCGTGGAAGCGGCACACAAAATGGCGCCACCGCGATTCGATCGGGAAGCCGGGCCTGCGCTCCTTCCGATCCTTGAGACGGAAGAAGCCGTGGATCATGGGATGCCCGTGTTCGATGAAGGCGGAATTCCGGTACCAGATGAAGTTGCGGAATATGTTCCAATAGTTATCCGCGCTCGTGTTGGCGAGCACCTCGCGCATGTATGCAAAGGAATAAAAACTCTCCCACGCCTTCCGATACGTTGCATACCACTCCCCAGGCTTGAAGTTCCGGTGAAGCATGGTCTCGTGGAAGGAGTCGTATTTGTTGAGGTCGGGATCCATCCACTGCCCCGTGTGCACCATGTGCTCATGGTCACGCGAGCCGGGAATCGGCGTGAGCATGAAGAAAGACGCCTGCTGCACCTTCAGTTCCTTCTTCAGGCTTTCGATGTCCTCCTGCACCGATTCGGGTGTGTCGAACGGGAACCCGATAATATAGGCCACATGCGTATTCACCTTGGCTCTGTGCCAGTCGGTGATCATGTTCTTGTAGTCCTGGACGCGATTCTGGCCCTTGCCGCTGGCCTTCAGGTTCTTCGGATTGATGCTCTCCATGCCGATGAAGACCTGCGTACAACCGGCGCTGGCGGCCAGGCCTACAAAATCGGGAATCTTATAGGACTGCGTGTCGACCTGCATCATGAACTCGATCTTGATCCCTTCAGACCGGAGCCGCAGCAACATCTCGAAGATCTCGCGCCAGTTGCTGTTGCGCGCAAAATTGTCGTCCGTAAAGAAGTAATAATCGATGCCGTGAAGGCGGTAGTTCTCACGGATGGCCTGCTCCAGCGACAGCGCCGAGCGCACGCGCATGTCCCGGCCCTGAACGTTGATGATCGTGCAGAAGCTGCAATTGAAAGGGCAGCCCCGGCTGCAATCGATGGTGCCGAACTTCGGGGCGACGAACTTCTTCATATAGCTGCCCAAAAACCTGGGCACCGGCTGGTTGCACAGGGAGGGCTTGTCCGCCAGGAAATCATACACGGGCTTGAGCCGGTCATGAAGCGCATCAGCTAGAATATCCGCCCAGGCATCCTCAACTTCGCCTTTGACCACAGTGACGCCGATATCGATCAACTCCTGGATCTCAGGGCTCCCGTCGGGGAACAGCGCCATCGTGCCGCTGACATGGAAGCCGCCGATCATGACCGGAAGGCCTCCCTGGCGAAACCGCCGCGCGAGGTCGGCCGCACGAGGATACTGGTTCGACTGCACGCCCACCAGGCCGACGACGGTCTTGCGGGCCCCGGGACGATGGGAACGAATGATACGGTTGACCGGAATCTTCTGCACCGTTTCGTCGTAGATCTCGACGTCGATCTCCACTCCGGCACCGAGCGCGTTGCGCCTTTTGACATCTTCCGTCAGGCTGTACAGGCAGCCAAGCGTGTTGCTCGGCAGAACGCCGCGCCAGTGGCGGATGACAAACCCCTCGTCGTCGTATTTCGACGGCTTGATCAGGACGATGTTCAGACGCTGCGGTGTTTCCGGCTTGTGCTTCGCTGTCTTCAATTCAATACCCCTAGAGGATTCCCATCCAGGCGTCAGGATCGATGCAAGCCCCGCCGAAGGGAAAACAGAGTTGAGCTCCGATCAGAATGACGGAGTAAGTTATCAACGGGCAGATGAACGGATGCTACGGTTCTTGTGTTCTTCAAAAAAACCAAAAAGTCCCCGTCAGAATACTCTTGCCCGAGGATTTAATGATACGAAGCTCGGCGGCATTGTTCAACACCTTTGCGCCCGGGCAATCGTAAAACTTACTTTTACAATTGGATCTTATAGTGAGGCAAAATGCCGGGCGCAAGTACACATGGGGTGAAGGCACGCATCGGTAATTAAAGGCGCAGGCAAGCTTGCGCGCTCCAAGTACGCTATGGTCCGGCGACTTCCTTCATGATGGCGGTGATTGCCAGCTCCACTTCCTGAGCCACAGGGGCCAGGTCGGGGGCATTATAGGCAGCCAGCATTTCTGTCGGCTTGATCGTTGCGATCTTGACCGTCCCCCCTTCCTGGTAAACAGACACGCGGCACGGCAGTGCGGTGGACACCTCCATCTTCGAATCCAGCACTTTCTTGGCTTGCGTGGGATTGCAGATCTCGTAGATGAAGCAGTCCCTTGTCAAATCGACTCCCTTCCGGGCCATGGTCTCCCTCAGGTTGTGCACCCCGAGCACCCCGAACTTATGCTTCTGCACTGTCGGTTCCATGGCTGCGCACACATCCCTCAGGGACTTCTTTGATTCTATGATAATCAGCATGGCGTTCCTCTCCCTTGACGAATGTATCCTTCTCGATTTTACCAGACCGGCAAGCACCGGCGGAGTGCCTAAAACCTCAACGCAGAGCGCACAGAGAACGCGGAGGAATGCTCTTGTGTCTCCCCCTCTGCCCCTCCGCGGCCATCGCGTTGAGATTTTGGTGTGTCGGCGAATAGCAGCTTCACTTTCGCGCTGCGAGGTAACGTTTGACGGCATGATACTGGCTCATGCCATCGAGGCCCGCTTCCGCCAGAACCATGGCGCCCTGCCCGCTGCCGAGGAAGTGTCCAAGCAGGTATGGATGAAGCGTCATGGAGCGGCCCAGGTCGGAACGGACCCATCGAAACATAGTAGGCAGAGTGAAGCCGGTGATGCCCATCGCCTCCAGAGCGCGCTCTTCGGGGAAAATCCGGCGCCGGGTCTCGGCAGGAAGCAGATCAAAGAGCTCCGCGCTCGAGACGTAATAAACCCAGGGATCCAATCCCTCTTTCTCCATGAGGGGGAGCGCCTCCTCGATGAAGGCGTAGGCGACGGCGCTCTCCTGCAATACCAGGGTCCCTTCTCCCTTTCCGCGCGGTTTTCGCAGCAGGTAGACTCCGGTGGTCGCGTCGTCAGGAGGAGCCAGCCTGAGAGCGGTGCGATCCACGACCCTTTCGGCGGGGCGCGTAACGAAGGGCAAGATCAAGGCAGGCCGCAGGGCCAGGGTGGCGGAAAAAAGCGGCCAGATCTCCTGAGGATCCCAGGGGGTGAGGGTGACTGCGGTGCCGCGGGGAAAGTTTTCCTGCAGCAACTGCAGTGCCTGGGGATCGGCGTGGGTCGGGCCGTCCTCGCCCGTTTTCAGTCCCGCATGGGCGCACACAAGAATCACCGGCCGATACGGGCTTCCCATGACCGAATGGCGTGCCTGGCCGCCGATAGCGTGCAGGCGCGCTGCAATGTGGCCAAGCGGTGCAATGAACGCGCCGTACGACGAGCCCACTCCGATATGATGCCCGAAGGCGGACAGGCCGGACATGATGCCGGAGATGGCGTCCTCGCAAATTCCTCCGATCGACAGTGTGCGGGCACTGGCGTTGGTGGCGGCGTTCCAGTAGCCCTCGGGAAAGTCTTTGCCGATCAGGTTGACGCTCGTGGAGCCGAGCAGATCCGCGGCAGCAGTCAGGATGGCTCCCCGCGATGCCCGGTTGTAGTATTGAAGCACGCGTCCCAATTCACCGCGCAGCGTCGTCTCCGCGCCGGGCTTGAGCGTGAGTTCATTGGGTGTGCCGTTGCCGGCCGCGGCCAGAGCGAAGATCGCCTCGACGTGCGGGCCGTTGTTGCGCGGGCGCCGCGCATGGCGCACAAGACGATCACGAGCCTGTTCGAGCCGGTGTGCCAGCGCGTCGACTGCCGGGCGGCTCTCCTCGAGCACTTTGCGCACGATGGCGAGCGATTCCCAAAAGCACTGCTCCATGATCGTCTGTTCGTCCGCGCTCCCGAGGCAGCGCTGCAGGCCGGCTGCGCACGTGGGAACCATCATGTCGGCTTCGCCCGTCAGCCCGGCGAGCGCCTTGCAGAAACCTTCGGAACACAGTTTGTGCCCGGCCCCATGGGACGCCCTGCCTTCGATGCCATACTGCCAGCCCTTTACCGTACGATAGATGACCGCCGTGGGCTGCCCGTTGGTCATCGCGGCGGCCAGTCGCTGCGCGCCGATGACCTGCAGAAGATCTTTTCCATCCGGAACATGGATCACGTTCCAATCGTGCAGGTGAAAGAGCTCGATCGGATTCCATTGCACATAGTCGCCGGGCTGCCCGTTCTCCCGGCAGACGCGATTGGAATCGATGGAAGCCTGGTTCCAATCGAGGTGGAGAACAACGTTGCTGAGCGACGCCGTCGCGGCAGCAGCCAGCGCTTCGGCCGCGCGCCCCGGCGTGAGCCCGCCCTCGCCTTCGACAATGTGGATCCGGGGCGCGTCGGCGCCATAAAAATCTTTGGCGCCAATAGCCAGCCCGAGCGAACTTGCGATGCCAACCCCCGAGGCGCCGGTTGAGAGACGCACGAAAGGAGTTGCAGGGGTAGGGTGGCCATCGAGCGGCTTGGACGCGAATTGGATAAAGAGGGGCGTGCGGGTTATCGGGTTGCGCCGAAAGCCGAGCAGATCTTCCAGACGCAGGCGCAGCTTCTCATCCTGGGGAAGAAGTGCGGGGCATCCCAGGCGGGCGATCTCGTCGCGCACCGCCCACATCGCATAGAGGCCGAGAGCCTTGTGGCCCGCCGCGTAAGAGATGATATCGGCATCGTCGCGATCGGGGTCCGAAATGTCGTAGTCGAGCGCATCGAAAAGAATGCCGGCCACAAAGCGGCCCGACGAAATGGATCCTCCGGGATGTCCCGAGGTGGGCACGTAGTTGTACATCAGGGCGCAGAGCGAGCGGTAGACGAGGTCCAGGGTTTCGAAATGCTCGAGTTCAGCAGGCGACAGCGGAGCGCCCTCGGTCTTCAGGTAGTCAGTCACATCGTGGTAGACAGCACGCCTCGGACCAAACCGTAGTGTCATAGCTTCTCCTCGTTGTCCAGGCAACCAGGAAATGGGTATCCAGTCACCGCATCGCGAGGGCCTGGCGCAGGCGGCGGCCCCATTCGGCGAGAGATACCTTGAGATAGTGGGATGATTCCTTGTCACTGCGGCTGATCGGCCCTTCGGCACCGGGCTTTACTTTGGCTACTGCCAGCACAGGCCCTTCCACAGTCAGTACCTCGGGCAGATTTGCGGCGTAGGTATCAGCATCATCAAATGAGTAGATGCGCCTGAATCCGGCGCCCTGCCCCAGCGCCGCGAAATCGACCAGCCCGGCACCCGGCACGGGCTGATTTCCCGTAATCTCGTAAGTGCCGTTCTGGATTACAAACAGGATGTAATTTCTTGCCGCAGCTTGAACGGCTGTTGCCAGAGTGCCGAGAGTCATGAGCATGCTGCCATCGCCGTTCAGGCAGATGACCTTCCGTTGGGGGCACGCCAGGGCAATGCCGAGAGCCAGATCCGCAGTGTGTCCCATGGCGCTGTCTGCCGAGGCAAAATCCAGCGCGCTCTGCGAATACTTGCCCCACGGGCGCGTGATTCCCATGCAGGTGACCACGACTGCATCCGCGCGCAGCCTGGCCAGCGGTTTGAGCAACTCCTCTTTTGTCAGCATAAGACTTTGCGGTACATCCAGTCTTCGATTCTCAGGTCAAATCCCGGGTAATCAGGATCGCGAACGGCTGCTGACGTTCATTCACCTTCTGAAACGCTCCGGATATCCCGGGCACATCTTCATCGGTGTGCAGGAAGTCGTAAGGAACCCCCCAGGCTTTGAGGGTAGGCTCGGTGATGAGCGCCGCCGAATCCAGGTGCGCGCAGCTGAGAGTCTCGGCATCCAGCGCCGCACCGGTAGCAATGCTGGTCATATTCACCATCTTCCCGTAGCCGCGATAGGTGATCAGGCATACCAGTGGAACCCTCATGCGCGTGATCGTCCCGCGAAAGCCGTCCCCGCTCTCGAAAAAACCGGTGTTTTGAACCAGAACCAGCGGTGTTTTGCCGCCGATCCACAGCCCGGCCGCAATTGCGAAGGCCTCGCCTTCGCGTGTCACCGGGACGAGCCGGATGTCGCGGTCGCCGCTGAGCAGATCGAACAGCTTCGCCGACGAGTTGTCGGGCAGGCCGATGACATGGCTCACACCGTTCTTTTTCAGTTCCTCCAGAATCAGCCGCGCCTGGGCCATGGGTTCCCTCATGCAAGGCGACATCCTACATCAGGCGGCAAGCCTCACGAAAGTGAGAAGTCAGGAATCGGGAGTCAGAATGAGGTGAGGCAGATAACCACGCGTCCAGCGTGATCTGCCGGAGCCGTTCAGTCGGACGGTTTCTTTCTGACTACTGACTCCTTCCCCTTTTCCCTCACCTCCCTATTCGCTACACACTCTCCCTTCGAGACAGACGGCTGATCAACCAGCACACGCGGCGCAGATGAATACCGTTGCGATAGATCCTGCCGCACGTTGCGCAGTGCGGGGGGCCGTCTGCTTCGGTGAGCCTGCTGTTGCAGCGGGGACAAAGGCCCAGGGGCATGATCAGCCGATAGAGATCGAGCCGCGCAATCACTTCCGACGCCTGCTGCCGCGGCTTGGAGCCGCGCACTATGATGGCGCGTGAGGATTGGGGCGGAAGGCTGCCCGCGGTGAGCAAAATGCGCCTCTCTGCTTCCGCCCAGGCCGCAGTTTCGCCGGGACTGCAATGCGCGCCGCAACGGGTGTCGAACCCGAGCATGCGCAAGTAGGCGGCCAGCCGCCCCAGCCCTGGTCCGGTGACAAAGCGCGGACGGCGCAAAGGCTCCTCCCTCATCCTGGTTACGCCTTTGATATCGAAGGATTCAAAGACCGGATAGAAGCCGATCCGGTCGCCGTTGCGCACTACATGGGTCCCGTTCACCGACTCCCCCTCGCACATGATGAGATCGACCTCGCGAAGGGGTATGCCAACGACTTGAAGCAGCCTTGCGACGGTCACTTCCCCGCTGAAGCGGCAAATGAAGCTGCGCTTCCTTTTGTCCTCTGGAAGATATTCGTTGAGCTCTTCATAGAATCGCAAATAGGCCAGTTCCATCGGTACAATCTTAAGCGTACATAGGGGAAAAAACGACGGATAAGGCGGATGGCAATGAAACAAGGATTCAGTAGGGTCCTGGACGGCTCCCGCATGTTAAGCTTCCAGACATGGGAGGAGCCATGATCGAGCGACTGAGAGACGAGGCGCAATCACTTGCGGAAGAACTGATCCGCTGGCGCCGTGACTTCCACCGCCACCCCGAGATCGCCTGCCAGGAACATCGAACCTCTGCCGTCATCCGGCAGTTCCTGGAGAGCCTTGCCCTTCAGGTTCGAGCCTGCGCGGGTACAGGGCTGATCGGAGAGCTGCAGGGGATGCCCGGCGGAAAAACCATTGCATTGCGGGCCGACATGGATGCCCTTCCCCTCAAAGAGGAAGGCGATAAAGACTACGCATCTGAAAACCCGGGGGCCTGCCATGCCTGCGGCCACGATGGGCACATGGCCATTTTGATGGGCGCCGCCAGCCTCCTGTCCCGGAGAAGCGGAGAATTCCCGGGTAAGATCGTGTTTCTCTTTCAGCCGGCTGAGGAAAAACTTCCCGGTGGAGCCCGCCAGATGATCGCCGAGGGAGCACTTCAGGATGTGGATGCAATCTTCGGACTCCACCTGTGGCAGGGCTTCCCCACCGGCACCGTCGCCTGCTTGCGAGGCGCCATGATGGCTTCAACCGACGAGTTCGCAATCACGGTTGCCGGCAAGGGCGGCCACGGAGCCATGCCTCAGGTGGCGGTAGACCCGATCCTGGCCACCTCCCAGCTGGTCGTGAATCTGCAGAGCATCGTCAGCAGGAATGTGGATCCACTGCAGGCGTCTGTGGTCACGGTTGGAAAGATCGAAGGGGGATTCGCGCACAATATCATCCCTTCGCAGGCTTCGATCTACGGCACCGTCCGGACCTTCGACCGGGAAATCCAACGCCTGATCGAGAAAAGGATCGAAGAAATCATGGAAGGAACCTGCCGGATTTTCGGCGCCAAAGGCATCCTGAAATATGAGCGCGGGTACCCGGCGCTGGTCAACAACGCGGCGATGAGCGATCTCGTCCTGGAAGTCGCGCGGAGAACGCTGGGCGCAGGGTGCGTTCAGGAAGCCGCTCCGGTCATGGGCGGCGAGGATTTTGCCTATTACTTGCAGCAAGTCCCGGGCGCCTTCCTCTTCTTCGGCATGGGCGACGGCACGGAATTTCCACACCACCACCCGGCATTCGACATCGACGAAAGGGCGCTGCCGCAAGCCACCCTGCTCATGAGCAGCCTGGCACTGGAATACCTGAAGAAATGACGACGGACGCATGCAGGACTCGTCAGTCATCATTTGTATTGCATGACACTCTCAAACATCCTATCTTCCTCCCGAGGGGGACACAGCATGCGCGGGCTGAACGGCAAGACAGTGCTGGTCACCGGAGGAGCGAGCGGGATCGGCGCGGCGACTGCGGCGCGCTTCCTGGAGGAAGGCGCCCGCGTGTGCGTGCTCGACCGGGATACGCATGGCGGGGCCTTAATCCTCAAAGAGTTGCCTCATTTGTCGGGCTCCCTGATTTACGACGTGACACATCTCGATCAGGTGCAGGCAGCCTTCGCGGAAGCCCTCAAACTCATGGGCGGAGTGGACGTGCTGATTAACAATGCCGGCATCAGCATCCGCCACCCGTTTCTTGAGATCACACCCGACGAGTGGGCGCGCGTCATCGCGGTGAATCTCACCGGCTGCTTCTACGTCGCTCAAACTGCCGCCCGTCACATGGTCCAGCGCGGGGGCGGCGTGATCCTCAACACGGCGTCCACAAACGGCATTGTGGGATATCCATACTATGCGGACTACAACACCAGCAAGGCGGGCGTTATCGAATTGACGCGTTCCATGGCGCTGGAGCTCGCGCCGGCGGTGCGTGTGAATGCCGTCGCACCGGGTTATGTTCTTACTCCCATGCAGCGCGCCGAATACACCGATCAGATGCTCGAGGAAGTAAACCGGAAGTTGCCATTGAAGCGGCACGCCCGACCGGAAGAAGTGGCTGCCTTGTTTGCCTTCCTCGCATCGGATGATGCCGCCTACATCACCGGCCACGTCTACCCGCTCGACGGCGGCGAAATCGCCGGCGGCCTCGCCAGCCGATAAAAACAAACGAAGAGCACCGATCGGGCTTGGGTGATCAAGGAAGCTCATGAATACCCACATTTTTCGCGAGTACGATATTCGAGGGGTGGTTGGCAAGGATTTGACCGATGCGACCGTCCTGGACCTCGCGCGCTCTTTCGGAACCTATTTCAGAAATAACGGAGCCCGGCGCGTGAGTCTCGGGCGCGACGCCAGAGAGAGTTCGCCGCGGTTCCGCGACCTGATGGTGCAGGGCCTCAATGAAACCGGCTGCGATGTGCTGGACGCCGGCATGGTGCCGACACCGGTGCTCTACTTCACGCTGTTCACGCAGGGCGTGGACGCCGGAGTGATGATCACCGGAAGCCACAATCCCAGCGACAACAACGGATTCAAGGTGTGCCTTGGAAAGAGTACGATTTACGGGAACCGGATCCAGGAGATCAAAGACATAGCTGTTGCCCGCGCCTTCGCATCCGGCGGCGGCGCGGTAGAAGTGCGGAACGTGCTGCCTCAATACCACGAGCATATCACCGAGGGCATCCGCATGGGTTCGCGCCGTCTGAAGGTGGTCGTCGACGGCGGCAACGGTGTGGGCGGTTTTGTGGGCGCGCCCCTGTATCGCGCACTGGGTTGCGACGTGCTCGAACTCTTCTGCGACCCGAACGGGCGCTTTCCGAACCATCATCCGGACCCCACGATCGTGGAGAATATGCGCTTCGCGATCGACCTCCTGCACGAGCGCGGCGCCGACCTGGCGATGGCCTTTGACGGCGACGGCGATCGCATCGGCGTCGTCGACGAACGCGGCCGGATCATCTGGGGCGACCAGCTGATGGTGATCTTTTCGCGCGCCATCCTGCGGGACCGTCCCGGCGCGACGTTCATCGCCGAGGTCAAATGCTCGCAGACGTTATTCGACGACATCAGGCGCCACGGCGGCAATCCGATCATGTGGAAAGTCGGCCACTCCCTGATCAAGGCCAAGATGAAGGAAGCAGGCGCGGCCCTCGCGGGCGAGATGAGCGGGCACCTTTTCTTTGCCGATCGCTATTTCGGCTACGATGACGCCGTGTATGCAGGCGCGCGGCTGCTCGAGATCATGTCCGGGACCGACGAACCGATCTCGAGCCTGCTGGCCTCGCTGCCGCGGACAGTCTATACCCCTGAGATCAGGCTCGAATGCCCGGACGAAAGGAAATTCGACGTCGTGCGCGCTCTGACCGAGGATTTCCGGAACACTCACGAAGTCATAGACGTGGACGGCGCCCGGATCATTTTCGAGCATGGCTGGGGCCTGGTTCGTGCTTCCAACACGCAGCCGGTCCTGGTGCTGCGCTTCGAAGCCGATAACGAGTCCCACCTCGAGGCCATCCGCCGCACGGTGGAAGAGCGTGCCCGGCACCTGATCGCATGACCATGGCCCCGGAGCGGAATTCATCTCACCGCTGTCTCTGTTCGCGGCTTCGAGTCTTTGAGTTTTTGAGGCGCTTTCAGCCCGGGTTGTTCATCTATGTGCGACCAAAATGCAGTTTTGGACGCGGAGAAACGCTGACCGGCGCCGACCGTTCGGCCTTGGTCGGCGTGCAAGAGCTTTTGCCGCGCCGCCGGCGCCAGCGCTTCTGCTTCATGAGGAATTCAGCCTGGGACTCGAGAGTAGGCCGGTATTGAGTCATGCGGCGCACCTATCACCAGGGCCGCCGCTGCGTTAGAATTTGCCCGGCGCAGTTTGACGACGAGAAAGGACCGTCAGGATGCGAAAACTGTTTTGGAGTCTGCCGGGTTGGACATTGACGATAACGCTGGCGGCGCTTGGGTTCGACACTCCGGAAAAGCCGCAGCTCGAGGCCGGCTTCAATCTGATGTATCAGTTGCGCTTCGACGACGCCCGAGGTGAGATCCGCACTTTCGAAAAAGAGCATCCCGCTGACCCGCTGGGGCCGGCCGCAGAGGCGGCCAGCTACCTCTTCGAAGAATTCAATCATCAAGGCATCTTGACTTCGTCGTTTTTCCTCGATGACGACAAGCTCCTCGGCGGCATCGCCGGCACAGCCGACGATAAGCACAAGACGTCCTTTCTAGAAAACAACCGGCGCGCGCGCCTTATGGCGGAACGGCGCCTGGGGACGGAACCCAGGGATCCGGATGGACTCTTAGTCCTGACCCTTGCGGATGGCATGGAGGGGGACTACGAGGCCCTCATCGCCAGGCAACCGCTCGCCAGCCTCCGCCTGATCCGCAAGGCGGAGGTCGAAGCCACACGCCTTCTGGCAGTGCAGCCCAACGCCGGTGACGCCTATGTCGCGCTCGGCGCCGCCAACTATATCATCGGCTGCCTGCCGGTCTACAAGCGGGTGTTGCTGTGGTTCGGGGGATACCATGGCGACCGGCAGCGCGGGATGGAGCAACTCCAGCAGGCTGCCGATCATGGGCACTACCTGCAGCCGCTCGCCAAGGCGTTGCTGGCTCTCGTCGCAGAGCGTGAACATCAGAATGATCGTGCACGCGCGCTGTTCGCAGACCTGAACCGCCAGTTTCCTCAGAACTCCGTTTTCGCCCGCGAGCTGGCCCTGCTGGATAAACGCTGACCTCAACGATCTCAACGCGGAGTGCGCGGAGATCGCAGAGAAAACCAGCGGGGATGCCTACCAGTGCATGCGAGCCCTGGAGCTTTCTCTGCGGTCTCTGCGCTGAGATTTTCTGGCGCGGCTATGCGGTTCCGTGGCTTTCGTGACTCCCCAGCAGAAGGGACTCCAGGACCGGAAGCACTTCTTCCGCCGGTTCCTGGATTGCCAGGTCCACTGCGCCGGAACTCGGGGTACTCTCGGGATTGATTTCGACCGTGAACGCCCCCTGGCTGCGGGCTTCGCGTGCCAGGCCCGCCGCCGGGTACACGACCGCGGAGGTTCCCACGGTCATGAACACCTCACATACAGTGGCTTGCAGGGATCGTTCCAGCACCTCGGGATCGATGCTCTCGCCAAACCAGACGACTCCCGGACGCAAGAGCCCGTTGCAGTAAGGGCATTGCGGCGGGATCTTCGGGAGCGGAACGCTGTCGTCCCACCAGCGCGCCGGCGCGGAGGGACAGCGCTGCCGGCAGAGGACCTCCCAGATCGACCCGTGAAACCGCACCACGTTCACGGCTCCGGCCTTCTCATGCAAGCCATCGACATTCTGGGTGATCAGCGTGAACCGAGGATAGCGCCGGCTCCAGGCGGCGAGGACGGTGTGGGCTGCGTTCGGACGGCACTTTGCAATCAGCTCGCGCCGCCAGTTGTACCATTCCCACACCAGTTTGGGATCGCTCTCAAACGCTTCCGGCGTGGCAAGCTTCTCCGGTGCGTGATTTCTCCAGAGACCCTGGGGTCCGCGAAATGTCGGAACTCCGCTGGCAGCCGACACGCCCGCGCCGGTAAGAACGGTGATGCGCAAGGCGGACCTGATGCGGCCGGCGACCTCCGCAATCGAATCTCCTGAGGCCATAACGCCTCCTACCTGGAATTTGCGACGATACCCTTGGAGTGCGCAAGTTTGCGTGCGCCTTGTCGTTCATCGGCCTGCTTTGCGTGGTCCCAAGGCGGCGGCAGGATGCCGCACTCCAGGGAGAGGCCCAGCATCCTCATTCCTCCTTGAGGGACCGCTCCATCAGCTCCCGGATCGCTTCTCGAGGGGAAACTTCATCTTCGAGTATGCGATTCACCTGCTGCGTGATCGGGACGTCGACGCGGTGCCGTTCGGCGAGCGCCATCGTGGCCCGCGTCGTTTTGACCCCCTCGGCAACCATGCGCATGGAGCTGATGATGTCCGCCAGTTTCCTCCCTTTTCCCAGCTCGACTCCGACGGTGCGGTTGCGGCTGAGGCTGCCCGTGCATGTGAGGGCCAGATCGCCGATGCCGGCCAGCCCGGCCATGGTTTCACGCCGCGCGCCGCAAGCGCAGGCAAGCCGCGTCATCTCGGCGAGCCCGCGGGTCAAAAGGGCCGCCGTGGCATTGTGACCGAGACCGAGCCCTTCGATGACTCCGGCTGCAATGGCAATCACATTCTTGAGAGCGCCGCCCATTTCGACACCCACCACATCGCTCGACGTGTACAGGCGCAGGGTCGTGGAGGACAACTCGTTCTGAACCGTCTTCGCCAGCGCGCGCTCCTCCGAGGCGACGACGACGGCCGTCGGATCGCCGTGTGCAACTTCCCTGGCGAAACTCGGCCCCGAAAGCACGCACAACCGCGGCTCGAAGTGCGGCGCGACTGCAGCCCGTATAATCTCGCTCATGCGCATCAGACCTTCGGTGTCGATCCCCTTGGTGGCGCTGACGAAAATCATGCCGGGCTTCAGATCGGGGATCATGCGCTCAAATAAGCTCCGGCAGATGTGCGACGGCATGACCGTGAGCACGATGCCTGCGCCATCGAGAGCCTCCTTGAGATCGTTGGTCGCGGCAACATTGGGCGGCAGCATCGCCCCGGGCAAAAAGACTTCGTTTTCGCGGCGCGCACGGATGCTCTCTGCCACTTCGCGTTCGTAGGCCCACAGCTTGACCGGGCGGCCCTTGCGCGCGAGCGTGATGGCGAGCGCCGTTCCCCAACTGCCTGCGCCAATGACTGAAATTCCTTCCATAGGGCGTTACCGGATCAGGATTATAGCCCCTTAAGCTGACCACGAAACACACGAAATAGGCAAAATCCCTTTCGCGTATTTCGTGGGCTTTGCGGTCTGAAAATTCAGATCCAAGCCGGCGTGGCGGTGCCTTGCGCGTGGCACCAATAGGGCAGCCACACCAATGTGACCAATTGCACCGAGATGTCTGTCTTCTTCGGCTTGATGGTGATCGTCTCCAATAGTTCGGTCAGAGGATCAACCCTCGACTGCAAGCCGGCCGCGGCCGTTTCGGCCTCGGCGTTCAGATCGGCCAACTGCTGCTGCAGCACGGCAGCTGTCTCCTCCGCCCGTCCCACATCCTGCCCTTCCTTGATCGTCCGGCCGACGCCGCGCGCGGCGGTCGCGGCCCTGCCCAGGGTGGAGGCGCTGACGGTCTTGCGGCCCAGCACCGCGCCCAGCAGCGTCGTGCCGAACGAGATCGCGGTCTGTATCTTCTGCTGCCGGGCCTGGGCCTGTTCGCGCTCCACGGCCTCTTGCGCTCTGCGGATCCGTTCCTGCAGGGCTGCGACCCTGGGCGCGTACCTTTGCCGAAGCTCCGCGACCATCTGGTCACGCCGTTCACGGGCAGTCTGCTGCAACCGTATGCGGAAGTCGCGTTCGGTCTCCCCCGGTCCGGCGCACACCCCGGTACCCGGACTCCGGAACAGTTGGAGTGATTGCGTCCCATACAGCCAGGACACAAAATCCTTGTTCCAGGCGGGGTAGTTTTTTGCCCTTGCTGCGGCGGCCGGTAACTCGGCGAACTGCGGCGCGTCTTGAGGACTCTTCTCCAGATCCGAGACGGCAACTTGCGCCGCCTGCGCCTTGTCCCAACTGACCGGTACGGCTTCATCCGTCACCGGCGTTGTGAAAACGGCCTCCTGCAGCGCCTCCACCTTCGTCCTGGCATCCACGAAGTTTACCCTTGCCGCACCGAAGATCGCGGGCTGATAGAGCAGCCTGCTCCCGGCCGGCTTGTTGCCGCGCGCAGGAATGAAAAACTGCGACACTTCGGGGGGGAGCGACGGCATGGGCGCGGCGGACACGGCTGGTGCTGCCGGAGCGGCCGGCAGTGCCGGCGATTCGACGGGCGGCGGGGCCGGACTCGAAGCCTTGCGCGGATCCATCAACACCCTGATCTGGTCGCGTGTCAGCGGCCCGCGCAGGTAAGACAAAGTCCAGCGCGACTGAAACACCACCGGCGCATCTTCGTGCGTGTTGTTCATCAGAAAGACGCGATTGCTCAGGCCGGCCAGCACCTGCTCCATTCGCTGCCGGTCGAAGCCCGAGCCCGCTCCCGCAGCCGCCCCTTCCAGGCCGTCGAGCACGCGCTGTTTGTCCCGGTCGGTTTGCAGCCTGCCGATGAACCAGGTTCCCGCGTTGGACAAGCCCTTGTAATCCAGGTCCACCGGGTTCTGGGTGGCCAGGACGATGCCCAGGCCGAACGCGCGCGCCTGCTTGAGCAGCGTGAGCAGCGGCTTCTTCGACGGCGGGTTCGCCACCGGCGGGAAATAGCCGAAGATCTCATCCATGTAAAGAACGGCACGCAGGCTGGTTGTGCCCGACTGGGTGCGCATCCAGCCCAATACCTGATTCAGCAGCAGCGAGACAAAAAACATGCGGCCGGCATCGTCCAGGTGCGCGACCGAGAACACAGCCAGCCGCGGCTTGCCTGAAGCCCCGTGCAGAACCCGGCCGATGTCGAGCGCTTCGCCTTCCAGCCAGGAACCGAAGCCCGGCGCGGCCAACATGTTGTTGAGCGCCATCACCAGGGCAAAGCGGTCCTTCGGAGGATAGAACGTATCGAGGTCCAGTACGCCGATCCTGCTTACCGGCGGCACCTGAATATATTGGATGAGGGCTGCCGGATCCAGATCCCGCCCCTGCTTCCAGGCCCAATCGAGGATCGTCGATAGCAGGATATGCTCGCGGCTCCGGATCGGGTCGGCCTCTATTCCCAACAAGGCGAGCAGGCTGGTGACCGTGGTCTCGATCCGTTCGCGCAGGAGTTCACCATCATCACGGATCGCCGGATCGGGCGCGGAGAACGATTTGAGGATCGAAACCGGGATGCCTGCACTGCTGCCCGGCGTGTAAATCGCGATGTCGGCGGCATCCTGCAGGCTCCGGATCCGGTCACCGGTCTGGCCCCAGTCGGCCAGGCCCTTCTTCCACAACTCAGCCTGCTGGCCGGCATACGCCTGGGGCGTGAGTCCCTTCCTCTGCGCATCCTCCACGTTGATCCACGGCAGGAAATCCTCACTGCGGAGTTGGGGAAAAGTCAGAAGCAGATTGGCCAGGTCACCCTTGGGATCGATAATGATGGCCGGGATATTGTCGATCGCCGCTTCTTCAAGCAGCGCAATACACAAGCCGGTCTTCCCGCTGCCTGTCATACCGACGCACACGGCGTGCGTGACCAGGTCCTTGGAGTCGTACAGAATCAGATCCTCTTTCGTCATTCTGGTATCCAGGTCGTAGGCCCGGCCCAGGTAGAACGCGCCCATCTTCTCGTAATCCTGCATGATCGGCCCTCCCGCTCGGTGCACCCGGGGCGAATTGTAGCCATGCGCCACCCGGACGTCAATTGAAGAGGCCCGACAGCAGGTGGATCGCGTCTGCCAGACGCGACCCCAGTTGTGCTGCCGACAGAACATTGTCTGGTCTAGTCAGCGCTGTTCGATTTGTCCTGGCGTCTGGCGACTGGCGCCCACGGTGTGACCGGCAAATATGGCCGCCGCGGTATGTTTATGGTGTAAGATGCGCCTACGGAGTGAGCCTATGCGATACCCATTGATCCGTTCTTTGATTTTTGTCACGGCTGGAATCCTGGTCACCGGACTTGGCGCCTTGCCACAAGGACGAGGCGGCGCAAACCCCGAACTCATCGCCCAGCGCAACGCGACTGAGAAAGCCCTGGAGTCAGTCGCCGTCATCGAGCGCAAGCTTATGGTGCCGATGCGCGACGGCAAGCGCATGGCGACCGATGTCTATCGCCCAAAGGACAATTCCAGGAAGCACCCGGCGATTTTTGTGCGTACACCCTACAACTTCAACTATTGGGACATCCGCAACGGCGCGCCCGCCGACATGTCAACCCAGCTGGACGCGGTGAAGCGCGGCTACGCTTACGTCCAGATGAACGAGCGCGGCCACTTCTTCTCCGAGGGCAACTACGACATCCTCGGCCCCCCGCGCACCGACGGTTACGATGCCATTTCGTGGATCGGGAAGCAGCCCTGGTCCAACGGCAAGGTCGGTACGATCGGGTGCTCGTCAACCGCCGAATGGCAGCTGGGAGTCGCCGCTCTCGGCAACCCGGCCTTCGCCGCGATGATCCCGCAGGGATTCGGCGCCGGCGTGGGCCGCGTGGGCCCGTACTACGAGCAGGGGAACTGGTATCGCGGCGGCGCCGTCCAGATGCTCTTCATCACCTGGCTCTACGGGGAGCAGAACCAGGTGAGGCCGCAGTTCCCGCCGGGGATGTCGCAGGAGAACCTGATCCGCGTGTCGAAGTCCTTCGACCTTGCGCAGCAGCTGCCGCCCGTCGACTGGTCGCAGGCGCTCCGGCACCTTCCCGAGATGGACATTATCAAGGCCGTGGACGGGCCGCACGGGATCTTCGCCGACCCGATGCCCGTCGACACCGGCGGCGCGATGATCCAGCGCGCGCCGAACGATCCGGCGTGGTATCGCGGCGGGCTCTGGCACGACAACATGACGATCAACGTGCCGGGGCTCTGGTTCATGTCGTGGTACGACGTGTCGGTGGGACCGAATCTGGCCGCATACAACTATGTGCGCAAGACGGCCAGACCGGAAATCGCCAACCAGCAGTACGCGGTGATCGCGCCCACGCTCCACTGCGGTTACAAGCGCGCCACCGATAACACCGTGGTCGGGGAGCGCAGCATGGGCGACGCCCGGCTCGACTATGACGCGCTCACCTACGGCTGGTTCGACCACTTCCTCAAGGGAGAGGACAACCGCATCCTCGACACCATGCCCAAGGTTCGTTACTACACGATGGGGATCAACAAGTGGCAGACGTCGGACACATGGCCGCCGAAGGGCGCTCAGCCGATGACCTTCTTCCTCACGAGCGGCGGCAAGGCCAACACGCTCGAGGGCGACGGCGCCCTGGCTGCGGCCGCGCCGGCTGCGGACAACCCGGACCGCTTCAGCTACGATCCCATGAATCCGGTGCCTTCCTATGGCGGAAACGTCTGCTGCACGGGCAATGCTGTCGCCGGCGGCGCCTTTGACCAGCGCAAAATGGAGGCGTCGCGCCCCGACATCCTGGTCTATACAACCGAGCCATTCAGGGAAGGGATCGAAGTGAGCGGCCCGATAGATGTGACGCTTTACGTTTCGTCGGACGCGAAGGACACCGACTTTACGGTGAAGCTGATCGACGTGTATCCCGACGGGCGGGCCTATAACCTGGACGAGAACATTCAGCGCCTCCGCTATCGTGACGGGTACGACAAGCCGCCGGCTTGGATGACACCGGACAAGGTCTACAAGGTGACGCTGCAGCCGATGACAACCAGCAACTACTTCGAAGCCGGGCATCGGATCCGCATCGAGGTGTCGAGCAGCAACTTCCCGCGCTTCGACCGCAACATGAACACCGGCGGCAGGAACTACGACGAAGTACAGGGTGTCGTGGCGCACAACGCCGTACACCATTCGAAGCAGTATCCGTCGCAGGTCACTATCACCGTGGTCAAGCGCCTTCAGTGAATGGCGTCCCAGTGAGCAGCGTCCCACCACGCCTTTGGTGAGGTTACTTGCAAGAGAAACCTTGCCTCACAAAATGGAAGCTGTTTCTGGGGAAGTTTGTGCGCCGAAGGCGCCTTCGGAGTGCGGCGGCATGACGCCGCTTTTTCAACCTCTGGATGTCAAAGGCGGCGTCATGCCGCCGCACTCCATGGCGCTGCGCGCCCGATCGCAGAATGCCGCACGGACTGGAGATCCCACAAGAAAGGCCCGAAGACATCTGAGGTAGTCTGTCAAGTATTTTTGATTTCATGATTCTCTATGCGGCCTTGTCAATATAGTCCAAAACCTCGGACCCTTTATTTCGAAGCGATTGGATATGAATCTCTTCGTTGTACATGACAC